>JAFATP010000103.1 GCA_019243895.1 Alphaproteobacteria bacterium | reverse complement strand
CGGCCTGCCGGTGACGGTGCCGAACTCATTGCCCAGCTCGCCGATACGCTTGCCCACCTCATCGCGCAGCTCCGTGGGAAAAGGCCCGGCGCCGACGCGCGTGGTGTATGCTTTGGTGATGCCCAGCACATAACCGATGCCGGACATACCGATGCCCGCGCCCACGGAGGCCGTGCCCGCCAGCGTGTTGGAGGAGGTGACGAACGGATAAGTGCCGTGATCCACGTCCAGCATCACGCCCTGCGCGCCCTCGAAGAGAATGCGCGCGCCCTGGCGGCGCAGCTCATCCAGCAACCGCCACACCGGAGCGGCAAAAGGAAGGATTTTCGGCGCCACTTCCAGCAGCGGTTGCAATAAATCCTCCAGCCGCACCGGTTCCGACCCGGCGGCGGCCAGCAGCGCGTTATGGTAAATCAGCAGGTTCTCCAGCTTGGCGCGCAGCATGTCTTTCTCCGCCAGATCGCACACGCGGATGGCGCGGCGGCCCACCTTATCCTCATAGGCCGGACCGATGCCGCGGCCGGTGGTGCCGATCTTTCCCCCCAGCGCGCCGCTATGCCGGGCGCGGATGGTTTCCGCCGCCTGATCCGCCAGGCGGTGCACCGGCAGAATCAGCGGCGCGTTTTCGGCGATTTTGAGATTGTCCGGCGTAACGGCGACGCCCTGCTTGCCCACCGCTTCGATCTCGGCCAGCAGCGCCCACGGGTCGATGACCACGCCGTTGCCGATCAGCGAGAGCTTGTCCGGGCGGACAATGCCCGAAGGCAGGAGTGAGAGCTTATGGGTGACGCCGCCGATGACCAGCGTGTGCCCGGCGTTATGGCCGCCCTGGAACCGCACCACCACTGCGGCGCGCTCCGAAAGCCAGTCCACCACCTTTCCCTTTCCCTCGTCTCCCCATTGGGAGCCGATGACCGCCACATTGGTCATAGGAAGCCGCCTTTAATTGCGCGCAAGCGCCCGCCGGCCAGAGGCCGGCAGTGCTATAAAGGACGTGCGCGAAGCGCACCGGGCTGCGCGCCTCGACGGCGCCAGTCCTCGCTTACGCTCGCGGGTGCAATTGCGCTCGGGCGTCCGCCGCAGGGAGCGCCGCACCCCGCTCATAAGGCGAATCCCCGCACCGCAAAGACGCATCCCGCCGCCGCGAGAACTCCCACCACGCCCAGGAAATGGCGTCTGCGCGTGAGCACGGCAATGGCGGTGAGCGCGATGGCGATCTGAAAGAAAGTGACGGCCGCGGCCAGCTGCTCATGCTTTTCAAAATGATGCATAGACGTTTCGGTCAGTCCGTCCGCTTTTTGCTTGATGGCATCCTGTTCCTGGCGGTAATGCTGGGACTTATCGGCGTTACCGGCGGCCTCGTGCACCACGGCCTTGATGCCTTTGGCCTGGTAATAATTCCACTGGTCGGATGCCTGGATCTGCTCCAGCATGGCTCCGTTGACATAATGCCCGCTGTATAGCCCGGTCACCGCGGCGGCTGCGGCCAGCAGCGCGGACAGCACGGCGCAGCGCGACAGCCAGCGCCCGCCTGACTCCATGGCCTCCTCGGCGGCTTCCTCATGATGCGCTTTAAAGGGGGATTCCAGCTCTTCTTCCATGCCAGCGCATACATAGCAGGTTCGGCCCGCAAAGCAAGCGCGTGCAAAGGCTGGAGATTATCCGAGCTGACGCGGGCTAGAAGGTGAGCTTGGTGCCGATGCGCACGCCCGCATCATTCGCGCCGTGGATGTTGCCGGTATCGCGGCTGGCATCCAGCGAAAGATTCCAGCTCATAAGGTTTTCTGGGGTTTGGGGATCGGAATGATTGCCGTTATAATGCGGCATCCCTATAGCGGTAAGAACCCCTGAGGCACAATTCGGCTTATCAAAATTGGCGAAGCGGATGGCGCACCCGAAGAGATTCGAACTCCTAACCTTCTGATCCGTAGTCAGATGCTCTATCCAGTTGAGCTACGGGTGCGGCGGTCGCGAAGAATGGCCTGCCGCGAGCGCAGGGGGGCAAAACCTAGCAAAAACCGCAGGAATGACAAGCGGAATCTGGCGCAGGTGAGCCCGCCGCATGATCCCGTTGACGCAGAGGGGCTTGTTGGCTAGGGTACGGGCCGATTGATGAAAGATTCAAAGGCAGGTGAGCATGAGCAAGCGATGGATGGGATGGGCGGCATTGGCAGCGGCGAGCGTCATGTTCGCGTCATCGGCTTTTGCCGATACGCAGGCGCCGCAGGCGGGAGCGTATGTGGAAAACAGCGTCCCCCTGGTGACGGTGCGCTTCCCCCGGCATACCGTGCATTTTGAAAAAACGCTGGCATCCGCCGTTTCCCAGGCGCTGGCGGTGAAGCCCGATGCGATGTTTGACGTGGTGCTGAAATCCGGCGCACAGAGCAGCGCCGGCGATGAGAATTTCGCCAAGGTGGTGACGGTATTGCGAAATGTGGGCGTTTCTGATACGCGCATCCATGCCGACCGCGGCCCGAACAGCGGCGAGCCGTATGACCAAGTGGACGTGTTCGTTCATTAAAGCGGCGTCAGCGGCGGAGCTTCTTCCACCCATTTCTGCAGGATGCTCTCCAGCGTGCCCAGCCGCACCGGCTTGGTGAAATAATCGTCCATGCCCGCTTCGAAGCAGCGCGTGATGTCCGAGGCGATGACATCCGCCGTTACGCCGATCACCGGGATGCGCGCGCCTTCTTTGCGACGCTTGATGGCCCGGGTGGCGGCGAACCCGTCCATATCGGGCATCTGGCAATCCATGAGAATAAGGTCATAACGGGCATTCGCCGCTT
>JAFATP010000168.1 GCA_019243895.1 Alphaproteobacteria bacterium | reverse complement strand
GGGCTGGATTTCTCGAAAATCGTGCGATCCGAGCGCTAAAGTCGGCTACGCCGCCATTTCATTCAGCACGGCTTGATCGTTTCCGCTGATGAAGAGCAGCGCGCGTACCGCGCATTCCACCAGAATACTTAGCGCGTCCGCCACGATGGTGATGCCGAGCAACGCCGGCAGCATTAAAAGAGCAATGACGAACAGCAGGCCGAACCGCTCGCTGCGGGCATAAGCCGCGCCCAGCGCTTCAGGCAATAGCGCTCGCAGCACGCGCCCGCCGTCCAGCGGCAGAATCGGCAGCAGATTGAAAACGCCGAGCGCGCAATTGACCACCAGCGAGCGGGAAAGATTGGCGTAAAGCCACGGCGCGCGCTCCGGCGCCACCGCCGCGTCCAGATGCAGCAGCAAGGCGCTGCCCAGCGCCAGCAGGAAATTCATTCCCGGCCCCGCCGCCGCCACCGCCAGCATGCCCAGCCGGGGCGGCCGCAGGCGACGAAAATCCACCGGCACCGGCTTGGCATAGCCGAACAGCACGGGCGAATGCACCAGTAGCAGAAGTCCCGGCAGCAGCAGCGTTCCCCATGGATCGATGTGCTTAAGCGGATTGAAGGTCACCCGCCCGCTTACGCGCGCGGTGGGATCGCCGAAACGCTCCGCCATCCAGCCATGCGCCGCCTCATGCAGCGTCACGGCGAGAATCACCGGCAGCACCCAGGCGGAAATATCTCCTATCACGGACATCGGTTCCATTCGCGCATCATCCCGCAAGCGGGATGACGGCGCAACGACTTTCCCTCTGGATATTTATATGCCAGCCGCTATACGCATTTCATGCGCTGGCATGTCGGCACATCGGGGTGGGGTTATGCTGCCTGGCGGGGCACGTTCTATCCTGACGAACTTCCGGATAATCAGCGCTTGTCTTATTATGCCCGCTTTCTGGACGCAGTAGAGATCAACACCAGCTTTTATCATTTGCCCAAACCCCAGCAGATCCGCGGCTGGGAGGCAATCGTGCCAAAAGATTTCACCTTCACGGTGAAAGGCTCGCGCTATATCACGCATATGAAACGGCTCGCGGAACCGGAAGAAAGTCTGCCGAAGCTGATGACGCTGCTGGAAGTGCAGAAAAAGCCGTCGCCGGTAATTTTTCAGCTGCCGCCGCGCTTTCCTAAAAATGCGGAGCGGCTTGAGACATTTCTGAGCGCGCTGCCGGGCGGCAGGCGCTACGCCATCGAGTTCCGCGACCCGGACTGGCACAGTGAGGATATCTACACGCTATTACGCGCGCATAACGTCGGCTTTTGCCTGTTCGAAAAAGGCGAACTACGCTCGCCTAAGCTATACACGGCGGATTTTTCCTATGTGCGGCTGCACGGACGCAAGGAGGGCTATAAAGGGTGCTACTCCCAAGCAGCGTTGCGGGCGTGGCATCGCTGGCTGGCCGAGCAGCGCAGGGATGCGTATATATTCTTCGACAATACCGATGAAGAGCTTTACGCGCTGGAGAACGCGCAGAGCTTCCGCCAACTGGCGGAAAAAGACTAGCGAGGCTTAGAAGGCGATAACGATATCCGTTGCCGCCGTGAACATATCCCTGTCCTTCGAGTCATTAAAAGGGGTGGTGCCGTTCAACGAGCGGTCATAGCGCAGCTCGGGCCGGATCAGGAAAGTCGATAGTTGCGGGATATTCAGCGCCGGCTTTATGTTCACACCCAGCGTCAACGCGCCATACGTGGTTTTGCCGCTGGTGACGGACCGGGCGCTCGTAGGCGGCAGCCCCTCCTCTGCCCGCACGAAATCTACATTATTGCCGGATTGCGCCACGAACACGCCATCGGCATCCCGGAAGATTTCACCGCGCACCACTAACGCGAACATGTCGTTCAAGACATACACGCCATATTGCGCCACGCCATAGGCATTGGCGCTACGCCCAGCGTTCAGCGTGTCGTCATGAATCCAGTTCAGGTCGTTAACGAGCGTCAGCTTATCATTCACCTTCCAGGTGGTGGTAATGTCGCTCAGCTCCCGCCATTCGCTGTTCACATGCACCGTCGGCGGCAGCAAACCGTTACGCACTGCGTCTTCGGCATTCTCCGGGCCGATATGCGTGGTGGCCAACGATGTCAGCTTGCCATCAAGCAGGTTCAAGCCCACGCCGCCATGAAAAGCCCAGGCATCATTGTTATCCCCGTTGCCGAACCACGTGTTCACCCCGGTATCCACACCGGCATAGAGATCCAGCATCGGCGTGGCGTGCAGCGTTGTTAGCACGCCGGTGTGCTTAAGGGGAATGCCGAAATTAAATATATACGAATGCGAATAGAGATAATTGGTGGAGGGATCGATGGTTTCCGCGCCTTCCAGCGTCACATACTGCCCGGCTTTAATATCGAATCCGCCATCGGTGAACCAAGGGGTGTGCATCTGCACATTGGCTTCCACGATATCGAACTGGTTCTGCCCGGTGGATGCGTTCTGGAATTCGTGCAGGAAATGGGTATAGCGCGCATCCGTCCCATACATGCCTTGCAGCTTGAAACCGTAATCATAGCCTTTAACCGCCGGATCCATCGGCCGCGCCGCGGTGAGAAGCAATTGATTCAGCAGGAACCCGTCCGCCTTATCGTCAAACAGTCTGCCGAAATTCTTACCGTCATCGGGATTACTTGGATTATACGTGCCTCCGGCTTCCACTTGCGCCGACAGCTTAATGCCATCCGCCCAGCCCGGAGGCTGGCCGTTCTTTGCATCATCGGCCAGTGGTGCATAAAAAGGAAGAGCTATTAACAGTCCGGCTAACGCCAATTTCTGCATAAATACTCCCACCCGTCATGGCCCTGACAAATGGGAGTACTGGAACTACCGCATTAATAATAGAATAAACCGCGCCGGTCTTTAATAAATTAAACCAGTGTTACAAATCTGCTGCACTGCAAAAAGACTAGGACGACGCCTTCAGCTTCTCCACATGGCGCAGATGCTGTTGCAGAGTGGGCAGTGTCTGCGCTGCGAAATGCTTAAGCGGCGTGTCTTTTCCATGCCGCGCATAATTCCCGAACATCGCCACCGTTTCTTTATGAGCCTTGGTCTGCTCCTTGATATATTCGCGGTCGAAATTGCTGCCGGACGCGGCCTCCAGCCTATCGAAAATTTCCTGATGAGCGTCATCCAGCGAATCGCTTGCCACCGCCGGATCCACGTGGGTGTTCGGCAGGATGGTTTTTAACTGATCATCGGCGCGGGTGTGATCGTCAATCATCTGCTGGGCAAACCGCTTCACTTCCGCGTTCTGCGATTTCTCCAGCGCCAGCTGGCTGGTCATGATTTCGAACTGATTGCCGACGGAGGCCTTCTCCACAAAGGATTCCGCGGAAAGAGAGCCTTTGGCCTCAGCGGAAGCGGCGGCAAAAACGGCGCCAAGAAAGCCCACCGCCATCAAAAAATTGAGCGTCTTCATCGTTATCCTCCATCTGAGATAAGGTTATTGATTCCTGCCGCACCAGGCCGAGTATCAGGAGAATATTTTCTAAATACCGCGGGATAAATTATCCGTAGGGAAAACGCTTTTGCAAAGCAACCCGCCGCAAGCGTTACGCCGCTTTGCCGAATTGCTTCCTTGCCTCCTCCATTTCCTCTGGCGAAACATCACGCACATGCGTGGCAAGGGTCCATTGAATGCCGAAGCGGTCCCTCACGCTGCCGACGCGATCGCCCCAGAACATATCCTGCGGCGCTGAGGTTTCCTCCAGCCCGGCCTGCCGGGCCCGCTTGAACGCCGCATCCACATTCTCTAAATACACGTAAAACCCGGAGTTGGATGGCGTGGAGCAACCCATCTTCGGATTGACATCGGCCAGAAAAATCTTGGAATTGCCGATCATGATGCATGCGTGCATGATCTTATCGCTCTGCGGGCATTGCATGCGGTAAAGCTCCTTCGCGCCAAGGGCTTTCGCATAAAGCTCCATGGCCGCCGCGGCGCCATCCAGGATCAATGTGGGAGTCACGGTGGCAAAGCCTTCAGGAATAGCAGCCATAGAACCTCTCTTGTGATGGGGAGCGCAAATAATACTCCTCCGCCATTCGCTGGCAAGCCTGTTATGTGCTTTAAGCGGCTAGATACGCCTCAAGCTGATCCAATGTCCCTCCCCAGCCCTGCTGCATGGATGCATGCCCCTCGTCAAATGTCTGGCGTTCTATCGGCGTGGGGTCATGCGGCACCCAGTTGATGCTAACGTCCGTCTTCCCGTCATGCGCGGTGAATGTCACCGTGGATAAGGTTTTTAGCGGCCAGTTGACGTTAAGCGGGTGGCGGGTGACGCCGCCCTTCTCATCGGAAAAGGAAACGATGAATACCAACCGTTCCGGCGGCACCACTTCGCGGTAAGTGAATTTTCCCCACATATCGCCTGCGCCGGGCGTGCGCATGCAGTAATGAAAAATGCCGCCGGGGCGGAGATCCAGCGTGCAGGATGCAATGGTGACGCCCTTCGGCCCCCACCATTGCTTCAGGAGCTGCGGATCCGTCCATGCCTGCCACACGCGTTCGCGCGGGGCATTCACGGTGCGCGTGATGGTAAATCCTTCAGAGTCGGCCATATTTATCTCCTTGAGCACGGTAGTTAATGAGACTGCGGATGCGTTCGCGGTTTTCGCGAAGCAAGCAGGATACAGGCAATCATAAAAACGGCAATCGCCGCGGACGAGCTGATGCGGCTTAGGTTAAGTCCGCCGTGATCATGCGGCTTGGTGAGCATATCACCCAATGTGGCTCCCAGCGGGCGCGTCAGAATGAAAGCCGCCCAGAACAGCGCGACGTGAGAAATGCGGGCGAAATAATAGAGGGCGGCGATCAGCATCAGCGCGGCGCCGAAAACCAGCGCACCGCCTTCATATCCGAGTCCTGATTCGTCAGCGAGAAAGTCACCCAGCGCTGTTCCGAGCGTATTGGAGAAAAGAATGGTCATCCAATAAAAAATTTCCGCTTTGTGCGAGGTGATATGATTAACGGACACTGAGCCGAGCGAATAATACCACAATCCCAACACTCCCATCAGCATCGCGAAAAGCATCAGTGACCCGCCAACATAACCGATGCCCATCGAGCGGTCGGCGAAATCGGCCATCGTAGTTCCCACCGTGGTGGTGCCAACGATCACCGCCCAATAGAGAAATGGATGAAAAGCTTTGGCTCTCACCTGCGCGGCGACCATCACCAGGAAAAAGATAAAGAAAATGAGTGTGCCGACCGCGTAACCTAAATTCATTGTCATAGAAACCGCATCTCCGGCGGTTTCACCGAGCGTCGTTGCGGCAATCTTGATAATCCAGAAAACAACCGTAACCGCCGGAACCTTACTGGCGCCAGTGCGCGGGAATGGAGCGCTATGGGATTGAATGGGCATACGTGCGTGCAACGCTCTTATCAATTATTTATGCGTTCCGTAATATCCAATGCGTTTTACAATATTACAATGAGGTTTATTTTAAATGAGGTAGTGGGTCAGTTTGATTTCTGAACCCGGGGGGAAGGGTAAAAGCGCTTTTCCAGGGCTCCGCTAAGCCTTGCCTGCTGCGGCGCATTCGGGCATATCTTCCC
>JAFATP010000055.1 GCA_019243895.1 Alphaproteobacteria bacterium | reverse complement strand
TATCCGCGACCTGCTGGATTTCCGTTTTTCGCGCACGCCCCTGCCGGTGGAGGCGGTGGAAATGGCAAGCGTCATCCGCACCCGCTTCGTGGCGCCGGCCATGTCGCTCGGCGCGCTGTCGCCGGAGGCGCACGAGGTGCTCGCCATCGCCATGAACCGCATGGGCGCCGCCTCCAATTCCGGCGAAGGCGGCGAAGGCGCGGAACGCTACCGCGTGCGCGACAACGGCGACAACCCTAACTCCACCATCAAGCAGGTGGCCTCCGCGCGCTTCGGCGTGACGGCGGAATATTTAAACAGCGCCAAGGAAATCCAGATCAAGGTGGCGCAAGGGGCCAAGCCCGGCGAAGGCGGCCAGCTGCCCGCCTTCAAGGTCACCACCGAAATCGCGCGGCTGCGCCACGCCACCCCCGGCGTGTCGCTGATCTCGCCGCCGCCGCATCATGATATTTATTCCATCGAGGACCTGGCGCAGCTGATTTACGATTTGAAGCAGATCAATCCGCACGCGCTGGTTTCCGTGAAGCTGGTGGCGCAGTCCGGCATCGGCACCATCGCCTCCGGCGTGGCCAAGGCCATGGCGGATAAAATTCTCATCGCGGGGCACAGCGGCGGCACCGGGGCAAGCCCGTGGTCCAGCATCAAATATGCGGGCATCCCGTGGGAGATGGGGCTGGCCGAGGCCAACCAGGTGCTCACGCTGAACCGCCTGCGGCACCGCGTGCGGCTGCAAACCGACGGCGGCCTGAAAACCGGGCGCGACATCGTGATCGCCGCCATGCTGGGGGCCGAGGAGTTCGCGCTCGGCACGGCCAGCCTGGTGGCGATGGGCTGCATCCTGGTGCGGCAATGCCACAGCAACACCTGTCCGGTCGGCATCACCACGCAAGACCCGCGCCTGCGCGCCAAGTTCGAAGGCACGGTGGAAAAAGTGATCGCGCTGTTCTCCTTCGTGGCGGAGGAAGTGCGAGAGATTCTGGCGCAGCTCGGCTTCGCGCGGCTGAATGACATCGTCGGCCGCGTCGACCTGCTCGCGCAGGTGAATCGCGGCAGCGAAGACCTGGTGGATCTGGATCTGAACACGCTGCTCGCCATGGCCGACCCCGGCAGCAACGCCCGCCACTGCACGCTGGAGGGCCGCAACGAGGTGCCGCAGACGCTGGACGCCGCCATCATCGCCGACGCCGGAGCGGCGCTGGAGCGCGGCGAGAGAATGGAGCTGGCCTATGAGGTGAAAAACACGCTGCGCAGCATCGGCGCCCGGCTTTCCTCGGTGATGACGCGGCGCTTCGATTGCGCCGCGCTGCCGGCGGATCACGTCACGCTGCGGCTGCACGGCTCGGCGGGGCAGTCGCTGGGCGCGTTTCTGGTGCGCGGCATCACCATCGAGCTGACGGGCGACGCCAATGATTACGTCGGCAAGGGGCTTTCCGGCGGCACCATCATCGTGCGCCCGCGCCCGCAAAGCGCCCGCGCGCCGCATGAGAACACCATCATCGGCAACACGGTGCTGTACGGCGCTACCGCCGGCGCGCTGTTCGCCAGCGGCCAGGCGGGCGAGCGCTTCGCCGTGCGCAATTCCGGCGCGCGCACGGTGGCGGAGGGCTGCGGCGCCAACGCCTGCGAATACATGACCGGCGGCATGGCGGTGATCCTCGGCGCGGTGGGACATAATTTCGCCGCGGGCATGACCGGCGGCATGAGCTTCGTCTATGACGCGGAGGAGCATTTCACCCACCGCGTGAACGCGGATTCGGTGGTGTATCAGCGGGTGGAAAGCGCGTATTGGGAAGAGCGCCTGCGCGCGCTGATCGAGGAACACCGCGACGCCACCGCCTCGCCTCGCGCCGAAGCCATTTTGAGCGCCTGGGAGCGGGAACTGCCCAGATTCTGGCAAATCTGCCCGAAGGAAATGGTCAGCCGGCTGGAACAGCCGCTCAGCGACGCGGCGCCGCACGCCAGACGGGCTTAGAAATCACTGGCTTTCTGCCGCAAGGCTGCTATGAAATCTTCCCGTCAGGTTCCGGGGGCCATAGCTCAGCTGGTAGAGCGTCGCGTTCGCAATGCGAAGGTCAGGGGTTCGACTCCCCTTGGCTCCACCACGCTTCGCCTTCGGCTACGCGTGGCGCAGCCACGACGGAGCCGATCTTAGGCGAAGCAGTGCCCGGCATAGCCCGAAGGGCGACGACGGGCTGGAGCAGAATATGTGGCATGTCTACATTATCCGCAGCATTAGTGTGTTTTCCTCCACCAAACCAAAGCATGGTTAACCGAAATAGAACCAACGCTGTTCTTTAAAATATCGGCAATACTTATTATAAGGGAAATAATAGATATAACCAGAGTTGGATTATATCGCTAAAAGCGTCTCCCAAAATTATGGTTATGACCCCTTCCCCCTGGCAGCGCGCACTCCCTTATGCCTTCGCGGCGGTATATTTCGCGCTCTCCGTGTATGTCATGGGCGTTTTCATGGTAGGCTGGGAGTTCGGAGGCGGCGGCGACTATTCCATGCACAGCGTTCTTCAGGGAAGGTTTCCACGCCCCGTCATTTACCGCCAGTTCATTCCCATCATCAGCAATCTGGCGCTGCATGCCTTTCCCGAACAGGAAAACATCACGCGCTGGCTGATCGGCTTGCGCAACAGCGAGCTGGGCCAGCGCATGATTCATCTGCGCTTCCCCAGCGCGCCGGCGGCGCTGTCCGATAAAATGATTTACGAAACGTCAATGGTATTGCTGGTCATCTATGCGATGCTCCTGGCGTTCATCTTTATGCTTTACCGGCTTGCGGCGGCGCTGATGCCGGATTCGCGCGCCTATGCGCTGACCGCGCCGGTCATCGCCCTGCTGCTGATTCCCGTATTCGCTATCCGCTATGCCTATGCGTACGATTTCGCGGAGCTTTTTTTCTCCTGCGCCTGTTTCCTGCTGCTTTACCGCCGGCGCTGGAGCGCCTATCTGGCGTGTCTCGCCATTGCCACGCTGAACAAGGAAACCACGATTTTTATCATCTGCTTTTACTTCGCCTGGCACTGGCAATTCCTGCCGAAACGCCGCTACGTCCGGCTCGGCCTGGCCCAGGTTTTGGTCTATGCGGCGGTCAAGGGCTCGCTGACTTTATATTATTCCGATCATCCCGGGTTCATGGTGCAACATACATTCGTCGATAACGTGTTTTATTTCGTGCAATATAATTACGTGCATTTTGTCGCGGCGCTGGTCACCGCCGCGTTGCTTGCCTATCGCTGGCCGCACAAACCGCTTTTCCTGCGCGCCGGACTGCTGATGTCGGCGCTTAACTTCGCGGCATATCTGCTGTGGTGCAATCCCGGCGAATACCGCGATCTTTACTGGGGCATGCCGGTGATGATCCTCCTGGCCGCGCATACGCTGGCACAGCTCACGGGAATAGCGCGGATGCCGCTCTTCGCTTTTCCTCCGCCACGGAACGGCACGCCGTAAGCAACCGTTTTCAAGCCGTTCCTTATTCTCTTGCCATCGCGTCGCAGATACCCTAGCTAGGTATCACCTTATACGGGAGCAGGGTATATGAAGAAAAAGCAGAAAGTCACAGAGAATAAGAAGGCGAATCAGCGGGAAGCCGATCCTTTTCCGTCACCGCACCAGGAAGAGATAAAGCGCCTGAACCGTATTTTGGGACAGGTCGAAGGCATCAAGGCGATGATCGAAAAATCCCGCGAGCTGGATGCCGTGCTGATGCAGTGCAAGGCCGTGCATCAGGCGCTGAAATCGGTGGAAAGCCGCATCCTGCGCAGCCATGTGGAAGCGGCGATGGACGACTGCCTGAGCGCGCCGAAGAAAAAAGACCGCGTGCGGAAACGCGAAGCGCTGCTGGCGCTCTACAAGGCCGTGTAAGCGTTTCCACGGCCACGCGCTAGCCCTCTTCCTTTTCCTTCCGCGCAAAGCGCTGCAGCGCCAGGTCGTCCATCTGCGCCGCTTCCGCCAACTGCCGCTGCCTTTTTTGCTCCTGCAGCCGTTGGTCCCGCACCAGCTCGAAGCGCTTCAGCTCGGAAAACTCGTCGCGGATTTCATCAGCCAGCGCCTGAAGCTGCTTTTCCAGCAATGCCACTTTGCCGGAAATCTCCGTGCGCTTCTTGCGGATGCGCTCGGCGAAATTGCCGAAAAACGCGCTCATCTCCGGCTGCGTCGCCGCCAGCGCGATTTCACTTTCCAGTTCCTGCTGCAACGCTTCGGATTGGCGCAGCAGGCTCAAGCGCTGCTCCTCGGTGAGCGCCGCCTGGCGCCGCAGCTCCTCCAGGTGCCGCCGCTTGAACCGGATCAGCGTGTTGATGGTTTTCATGCGCGCCTAACGCCGCTCACGGCCACGGCACTCCGAGGATTTTAGCCAGCTCGGCATAGCCGGTGGCAAGATCGGCTTTTTCGTCCTTGCGCTGGCTCAGGAATTTTTCGATGGCCGGGTAATATTGCATGGCCTGATCCACCTGCGGGTCGGTGCCCTTGCGGTATGCGCCCAGCCGGATCATCTCCGCCATGTCCTCATAAGTGACGATGACATTGCGTGCCAGTTGCACCAGCGCATTTTCCTTGTCGGTGTTGCAGGCGGGCATGGTGCGCGACACGCTGCGCAGGATATTCACCGCCGGATAGCGCCCGCGCTGCGCGATAACGCGGTCCAGCACGATATGCCCGTCCAGAATGCCGCGCACCGTGTCCGAGACCGGCTCGTTAGTATCGTCTCCTTCGACCAGCACGGTGAACAGGCCGGTGATGTTGCCCTCATTCTTTTTCCCCGGTCCGGCGCGCTCCAGCAGCTTCGGCAGCTCGGCAAACACGGTGGGCGTATATCCCTTGGTGGTGGGCGGCTCCCCGGCGGAAAGCCCGATCTCGCGCTGCGCCATGGCGAACCGCGTCACGCTGTCCATCAGACACAGCACCTCGTCTCCCTGGTCGCGGAAAAACTCCGCCACCGCCAGCGTCACATACGCGGCCTGGCGCCGCATCAGCGCGTGCTCGTCGGAAGTGGACACCACCACCACCGAGCGTGCCAGCCCTTCCTCCGCCAGGTCTTCCTGAAGGAACTCCTGCAACTCGCGTCCGCGCTCGCCGATCAACCCCACCACGTTGACATCCGCCTGGCTGCCGCGCGCCAGCATGGACATGAGAATGGATTTCCCCACGCCGGAACCGGCGAACACGCCCATGCGCTGGCCGACGCAGCAAGTCAGAAACGTATTAATGCTGCGCACTCCCACATTCAGCTTATTCTGCACGCGGCGGCGCGCGTGCGCGGGCGGGGCGATGGCCCGCAGCGCATAGGGCTGCGTTCCGCGCGGCAGCGGCCCCAGCCCGTCCAGCGGCTCGGCGTGCGCGTTGATAATCCGCCCTTTCCATGCCGGCGTGGGATAGATGGCGGCGATGGCGTCAATCACTTCCACCCGGGCGCCGGGGCCGATGCCCTCGATGCTGGAATAAGGCATGAAAAGCGCCGTATCCCCGCGAAACCCCACCACCTCCGCCAATGCTCCTTTTTCCGTGACGCTTTGCGGCAAACCGTAAACACGGGCGCGCGCGCCGATGCTCAACATATGGTTGAGCCCCCTGACTTCCAATAGCAGGCCGGAAATGGCGAAAACTACGCCGCGCACGCTAACATCCCGCAGCCGTTCAATTTCTGTGATATAGATGTCACGGTTCATAAAGATTTGCGGGGCCCCCGGCAATGCTCCGCGAACTATATATTGATTATTAAAAAAATTGTAGATAAAGATTGTTTAAGGTTTGATTTTATGGTTAACTGGTTAATAACCACTTAAAATCCAGGCTATTTATAGGTGATTTTACGGGTCTAATTTAAGGGAGCAAGCCATGCGCGTTTTACTTGTTGAAGACGATTCCTCCACCGCCAAAGCGATTGAACTTTCCCTGGCTTCTGAAGGCATTATCTGCGACACCACGCAGCTTGGCGAAGAAGGGTTGGAGATCGGTAAACTTTACGATTATGACATCATTATCCTTGATCTGATGCTTCCGGATATTGATGGTTATGAAGTGCTTCGCCGCTTCCGCGCCGCACGGGTGACGACTCCGATTCTGATCCTCTCCGGTCTTTCCGGCCCTGACCAGAAAATCAAAGGCTTAGGTTATGGCGCCGATGATTATCTGACCAAGCCTTTTAACAAGGGTGAATTAATTGCCCGCATTCAGGCCATTGTGCGCCGCTCCAAGGGCCATTCCGAATCCATCATCCGCACCGGCAAGCTCGCGGTCAATCTGGATACGCGCTCGGTGGAGGTGGATGCCAAACCGCTGCACCTCACCAGCAAGGAATATGCGATCCTGGAATTGCTCTCCCTGCGCAAGGGCACCACGCTGACCAAAGAGATGTTCTTGAACCATCTTTATGGCGGTATTGATGAGCCGGAGTTGAAAATCATTGACGTGTTCATCTGCAAGCTCCGCAAAAAGCTGGCAACGGCGGCCGGCGGCGATAATTACATCGAAACGGTGTGGGGTCGCGGTTACGTGCTGAAAGATCCGGAAGCCGGAGACGGCGCCTCCATGCTGACGGAAGAGGAAGTGGCTTAAGGCCTCGCTTTCGTCACGGCCACAAACGCTATATCGGAAAAAGAACGGGTGATGTTGGGCGAGGAACCGTCATCCTTCGTAAACGCGCCTTTTACGAATTCGAAATCTTCGGCATCTCCAGCTCGTCCATTGCCGCATCATGCAATTTGCGGATAGCCCGCATGCGGAGGCTGGAGTCCGAAATGCTGAATGTCAGCTCCGTCTGTAATTGCTCGGATAATTTACGCGTAAGGTACAGCTGAACGTTTTTAGGCGTCAGCTTTTGAATATGCAGATCTCCGGTCAGCATCTGCTGGATTTCGCTATCCCATTTCAGCGCTTCGCCGGTGGCGGTCACCGTTAATTCCTTGCCCATCTCTCCCACCGCCGCGACGCCCACCGAAATTGTGCCGCCCTTCAGCAGCGCCGCCGAGGCGACAATCAGCAGATTGAACAGCAGGCGCACCATGCGCAGACTCAGCGACGCGCCGGAGGCATCGGTGTATTGATCGGGCCAGTCCAGCTGGATTTTGCCGTCACTGAAAAAATCCTTGGCCATACGCTGATATTCCGCCAGCGGCGCTTCTCCCTGTTCCTTCACGCGTCCGTAGGCCATGCGGTAAAACTGTAGCCGCGCCACCGCGGAAAAAGCGCTGCTGGTGATCAGTTCCACCGCCTGGTTATGCAGACTGAATCCTTCTTCGCCAAGAAACTCCGCACCATTATTGACGGCGCCTATAGGACCCGTCAAATCATGGCACAAACGCGTGCACAACATTTCAGCAATACGCAGATTTTCAGTCATTCTTTTTCGCAGATAGAGAACGTTTTGCCGCTCGCCTTTTAGCCACT
>JAFATP010000153.1 GCA_019243895.1 Alphaproteobacteria bacterium | reverse complement strand
CCACCACGATCCCCAGCAGGAAGCAGCCGAAGACGTTCACCAGCAATGTGCTGTAAGGGAAAGTTCGCCCGAGCAGGCTGTTAAGCCAGCCCGTCATCAGGTAGCGGCAGACGGAGCCCAACGCCCCGCCCACGGCGACATACAATAGCAGCATAGCGATTTCAGGTTTGGCGCTAGGTAGCGCTAGCGAGTGTAAGCGGAAGCGCGGATATTTCCAGTATTTTTTCGTTTAATTCCGCAACGTCATCGTCAACGCCTGCGTGCCGCGCTGCACCAGCACCTGCCATTGATGGCCGCCGGCATTCAGCAGCGTATCCAGCTGCGGCGGCGATGTCACTTTCTTGCCGTTGACCTGTGTGATGATATCGCCCCGCTGCAATAGCGTGCCTCCGGCACCCTCGCCGCTCACCACCACCACCGCATGAATATCCACCGCCTTGGTGATGCCGAGTTCCGCGATCAGCTCCGGCGTGAGGTTTACCACCGTCACCCCGGCCAGCGGATGATGGCCTTTGAGCGTATATACCTCCGCCTTCACCTGCGGCAGCGCCGCCAGCGTGACTTCCATTTTCTGCTGATGGCCTTTCCGCAGCACGCCGATTTCCACGGTGCCGCCCACGCGCTGCGTGTTGATGCGGTATTGCAGCGCACGGTCGTCGGCAATGGCGTTGCCATCAAATGAAATGATTATGTCATCCGGGCGTATCCCCCCCTTTTCGGCGGGGCCGCCTTCCGTCACCTCGTGCACGATGACGCCGCCCGGCGCGGGCAGACCCAATGAATCCGCCATCTCCGCGGTCACGTCCTGGGTGATTACCCCGAGCCAGGGGCGAACCACTTTGCCTTCCTTCACCTCCTCCGCCTGCACCGCCTTGACGATGTTGGCGGGAATGGCGAAGCCGATGCCGTTGCTGCCGCCGGAAGTGGAATAGATGGCGGTGTTGATGCCCAGCAGGCGGCCGTGCATATCCACCAGCGCCCCCCCGGAATTGCCGGGATTTATCGCGGCGTCGGTCTGGATGAAGAATTGGTAATTCGCCATGCCGGCGGCCGCTGTCCGCGCCAGACCGGAGACGATGCCATGGGTTACCGTCTGGCCGACGCCGAACGGGTTGCCGATGGCCAGCACCAGCTCTCCCACTTCCAGCGTGTCGGTGTCGCGCATGGTGAGATACGGCAGCGGGCCAGGCGCGTGCACGCGCAGAAAGGCGAGGTCCGATTGCGGATCGCGCTTGACGATTTCCGCTTCCAGCTCGCGGCGGTCGGACAGGGCGACGGTGATGGCCTGGGCGTTTTGAATCACGTGATAGCTGGTGACGATCAGCCCGTCGGCGGCGATGATGACGCCGGAGCCCAGCGAGCCTTCCACGCGCTCGCGCACCGGGCCTTGCATCGCGGGCGCATTGCCGAAGAACTGCCTGAAGAACGGGTCATTGGCCAGGGGAGAAAGGTTCACCCGCTCACGCACGATGCGCTTGGTGTAAATATTGACCACCGCCGGGGCGGTTTTGCGCACCACCGGCACGAAGGAGAGCGAAACCTGCTCCAGCGATTGGGGAACGACATCCTCCGGGGCTGGCGCGGCGCACAAAGCCGGCCAAGTGAACAACGCCATCAGGCAAACGAAAAAACCGGCGCGCCCGACATGGCCGGAAAACAAACCCCGGAGAGATCCGGGGCGGGGCATTAGGCCGCTTCTTCCTGGATCTGTTCTTCCGGCTGGCCGGAATCCTTGCCCTTGGCCGATTCATCGCGGTCGACGAATTCAATGATGGCGAGCGGCGCGTTGTCGCCGTAGCGGAAGCCTGCCTTCAGCACGCGCGTATAGCCGCCGGCGCGCGTCTTATAACGCTCCGCCAGGGTGCTGAACAGTTTTTCGGTGAGCGGAGCATCGTGCAGCACCGCCAGCGCCTGGCGGCGCGCATGCAGGCCGCCGCGCTTGCCCAGCGTCACCAGCTTTTCCACGATGGGACGCAAATCCTTGGCCTTGGGCAAAGTGGTGGTGATCTGCTCGTGCTTGATCAGCGCGGCTGCCATATTCGCGAACATCGCCTTGCGGTGTTCGGAGGTGCGGTTAAGCTTTCGGCCTTTCATTGCGTGACGCATACATGCTCCTGCTTGCTTGTTTGCCGTTTGCAGCCTGTCGCCCGGCGAACGGCCAACGATAAATGACTAATAGGGTTCTTCGTATTTCTTCGCCAGTTCTTCGATGTTTTCCGGCGGCCACCCCGGCACTTCCATGCCGAAACGCAGGCCGATCTTGGAGAGCTTCTCTTTCAGTTCGTTCAGCGATTTCCGTCCGAAATTCGGGGTTTTCAGCATCTCCGCCTCGGTTTTCTGCACCAGGTCGCCCACATAAATAATGTTATCGTTCTTCAGGCAGTTGGTGGCGCGCACGGAGAGTTCGTCCAGCTCATAGACTTTCTTCAGCAGCCACGGGCTGAACGGCAGGTCGGGTTTGTCTTCCTTCTTCATCTCGGTGCGGATCTCTTCGAAATTGACGAAGAGCTGCAACTGATCCTGCAGAATGCGCGCGGCATAGGCCACCGCGTCTTCCGGCTTCACCGAGCCGTCCGTTTCCACGTTCAGCGAGAGCTTGTCATAATCCGTCACCTGGCCGACGCGGGCATTTTCCACCTTGTATGCCACTTTCATCACCGGGGAAAACAGCGCGTCCACCGGAATCAGCCCGATCGGCGCATCGGCGGGGCGTTGCGCGCGCACATAGCCCTTGCCGGTTTCCACCATGAATTCGATGTTGATCTTGGCGTCCTTGTCCAGCGTGCACAGCACCAGGTCTTTATTGAGGATCTGCACCTCGCCGCTGTCGATCATGCCGGCGGTGATTTCGGCGGGGCCGGTGGCCTGAAGGTGCATGCGCTTTTTTTCCGCGCCTTCCAGCTTCAGCTTGAGGTCCTTGATGTTCAGCACGATCTCGGTGACGTCCTCGCGCACGCCCGGCAGCGAAGAGAACTCATGCAGCACGCCGTCGATGCGGATCGCCACTACCGCCGCGCCCTGCAGGCTGGAATACAGCACGCGCCGCAGCGCCACCCCCAGCGTGTGCCCGAAACCGCGCTCCAGCGGCTCCGCCACCACGGTGGCCACGTTTGGGTTCGCCTTGGAGGGCTGCACGTCCAGCTTGGACGGTTTGATCATATCCTGCCAGTTTTTTGCAATCACGCTCATAAATTCCTTCCCACTATATTCTCATTTCATGCCTTGTGCCGCCGGTATCAGGCGGGGCTTATACTCTGCGGCGCTTCGGCGGACGGCAGCCGTTATGCGGCACCGGCGTTACGTCCTTGATGGCCGTCACCTGGAAACCCACCGCCTGCAATGCGCGCAGCGCCGATTCGCGGCCGGAGCCGGGGCCTTTGACCAGCACCGACACCACTTTCACGCCATGCTCCTGCGCTTTCCTGCCCGCCTGCTCCGCCGCCACCTGCGCGGCGTAGGGGGTGGATTTGCGCGAGCCCTTGAAACCGTTGGCGCCGGAGGACGACCAGGAAATGGTGTTTCCCTGCGTGTCGGTGACGGTGATGATGGTGTTGTTGAACGTGGCGTTCACATGCACCACGCCGGTGGTGATGTTCTTGCGCTCCCGCTTTTTCAGCCTCGCCGCGCCTGCCGCTTCCTTGGTTGCCGTGCTTGCCGTTGCCATGAATATTCCTCGTTTATCGTTTGCCGTCTATGATTGCCGTCGCCGTAAGGCCGTGGCGGCTGCAACCAATCTGATTCTTACTTAGTCACCATCTTTTTGCCCGCGATCGGCTTCGCCTTGCCCTTGCGCGTGCGCGCATTGGTGTGCGTGCGCTGGCCGCGCACCGGCAGGCGCTTGCGGTGGCGCAGGCCGCGATAGCAACCGAGGTCCACCAGGCGCTTGATGTTCATCGCCACTTCGCGCCGCAGCTCGCCCTCCACCAGGTAATCCCGGTCGATGGTTTCGCGGATTTTAATTACTTCGCCTTCGGTCAGCTTGTTGACGCGGGTGGCGGGATCGATGCCGGTTTTGGCGCAGATTTCCATGGCTTTGACGCGGCCTATGCCGTGGATATAGGTGAGCGCAATATCAAGGCGCTTGTTGGTTGGGATATTTACACCGGCAATACGAGCCACGGGAACCTCTTAGCTATGCTGTTCAATTTATCGGTTAGCTACTGTTTTTGCAAAATAATTCTTGTGCGCGCAGCGACAAAAGGGAGATGCATCATAAGAAGTTTTGCCTATATGTCAACTGTTTTGCTGCGTCTCCCAGGATGGCCTCGATGGCCTGCGTCACCTGCGCAATCGGCGCCATGCCGTCTATCGTGCGCAGCAGGCCGCGCTCGCGGTAATACGGCAGCAGCGGCGCGGTGGCGCGGTTATATGCCTCCAGCCTTTTGGCCACCGTTTCCGGCTTGTCGTCTTCGCGGCGGAAAAAGGTGTCGGCGCCGCAGACGTCGCACACGCCTTGCACGTTGGGCCGCTTGAACGCATCATGATAGCCCGCGCCGCATTTGGCGCAGGCAAAGCGCCCGGCGATGCGCTCCACCAGAGCGGTGTCATTCACTTGCAGCTCGATCACCGCCGTCAGGCGCTTGCCCTCGCTTTCCAGCATGACATCCAGCGCTTCCGCCTGGGGAATGGTGCGGGGAAATCCGTCCAGGATGAAGCCGTTCAGGCAATCAGGCGCCTGGACGCGGCCCCGGATGAGCTCCACCATTACGTCGTCCGGCACCAGCGCGCCTTCGGCCATGATGGCTTTGATGCGGTCGCCCATCGCCGTGCCGGAGGTGGCGCAGGCGCGCAGCATGTCGCCGGTGGCGAGCTTGGCCAGCCCGTATTGCTGGTGGATGTGTTCGGCCTGCGTGCCTTTCCCCGCGCCGGGCGGGCCGAGCAGAATAACGTTCATGCCATTCTCCACCCGGACGAGCGTGAGTGTAATGCGAGCTTCATTTTAGTTTTCCCCGTAGCCGCGCTTTTTTCAGCAGCCCCTCATATTGATGCGCGAAGAGATGCGATTGCACCTGGCTGACGAAATCCATGGTGACATTGACCACGATCAGCAATCCGGTGCCGCCGAGCTGGAACGGCACGGCGTATTTGGCGATGAACAATTCCGGCATGACGCAGACGAACGCCAGGTAGAGCGCGCCCATGAAGGTCAGCCTGGTCAGCACGTAGTCCAGGTATTCGGCGGTGGCGGCGCCGGGACGGATGCCGGCGATGAACCCGCCGTTCTTTTTCAGGTTATCGGCGGTTTCCTGCGGGTTGAACACCACGGAGGTATAGAAGAAGGCGAAAAAGATGATCAGCGACACGTAAAGCACGATATACACGGGCTGGCCGTGCGCCAGATACGCCGTCACCGCGCGCAGCCACGCCGGCCCGCCCTCGCGGCCAGCGTTGAACCCGGCGATGGTCAGCGGGAACAGCAGGATGGAGCTGGCGAAAATCGGCGGGATCACGCCCGAAGTGTTCAGCTTGAGCGGCATATGCGTGTTCTCGCCGCCGAACAGCTTATTGCCGATCTGCCGTTTGGGGTATTGGATGATAATGCGCCGCTGCGCACGCTCCATGAAAACGATGAAATAAATCAGCGCCAGCACCACTGCGATGATCAGCAGGATGAACGGCGTGGAAAGCACCCCGGTGCGGCCGAGCTCAAACGTGCGGCCGAGCGCATTGGGCAGGTTGGCGACGATGCCGGTGAAGATAATCAGCGAGATGCCGTTGCCGATGCCGCGCTGCGTGATCTGCTCCCCCAGCCACATCAGGAACAGCGTGCCGCCCACCAGCGTCACCGTGGCGGTGAAGCGGAAGAAAAGCCCCGGGTCGATCACCGCGCTGCCGCTGGCGCCGCTGCGGCCCTCTAACCCCACGGCGATGCCGTAGCCTTGCAATGCTGCGAGAATGACCGTGCCATAGCGCGTCCATTGATTGATCTTGCGCCGCCCGGCCTCGCCCTCTTTTTTCATCGCCGCCAGCGAGGGAACCGCCACGGTGAGCACCTGCATGATGATGGAGGAGGAGATATACGGCATCACCGCCAGCGCGAAAATGGTCATGCGCGAGAGCGCGCCGCCGGAGAGCATGTTCACCATGCCCAGCATGCCGCTTTGGTTCTTGGCGTAAATTTCCTGCAGCACGTGCGGGTCGATGCCGGGCACGGGAATGTAGGTGCCGATGCGGTAAACGATCAGCGCGCCCAGCACGAACCACAGCCGCTTTTTAAGCTCCGTGGCGCGCGCGAGCACTCCGAAATTCAGATTGGAAGCGAGGCGTTCGGCGGCGGAGGGCATACGGTTGGTGGCTGGGGGTTAGTGGTTGGTGGCTAGTGTATAGAGCAGCCGATATTCGATGGCTAGTGTCGAATGGGGATCACGCGCGCCGCGCGTCACGAACCGTTGGCCACTTTCACATTGCCGCCCGCCTTTTCCACCGCTTCCGCAGCGGCCTTCGAAGCCAATGTCACTTCCACCATGAGCTTGGCGGTGAGCGTTCCCTTGGCCAGCAGCTTCACGGTTTCGGCGTTTTGCCGCAATAACCCCGCCGCTTTCAACGCCTCGAGCGTCACCGGCTTTTTGGCGTCCAGCGCGCCTTCATCCACCGCTTTTTGCAGCGTGCCTAAATTGATCACCGGATATTCCACCCGGCTGTGATTATTGAAGCCGCGCTTGGGCAGGCGGCGGTGAATCGGCGTCTGGCCGCCTTCGAAGCCGTTGATGCGCACGCCCGTGCGCGCGGTCTGCCCCTTGCCGCCGCGCCCGGCCGTTTTCCCCTTGCCGGAGCCGATGCCCCGCCCCACGCGCATGCGGCGCTTATGGGCGCCGGGATTGTCCTTGATTTCGTTCAACAGCATAGAGTCTCTCCGTTCTTTACGCCTGCTCGATGCGCACCAGATGTTTTACTTTTTCGATCATGCCGCGCACTTCCGGCGAGTCTTTCAGCACGCGCGCGCGATGAAGCTTGTTCAGACCCAGGCCGATCAGCGTTGCTTCCTGGTCATGCTTGCGGCCAATGTTGCTGCCGGTCTGCACGATGCGGATGCTTCCCGCCGCAACATTTTCCGCTTTGGCTTTGGGTGTTTTAGGCGCGGCGGAGGCGCGCGCCGCTTTGGGAGCGTCCGCCTTCGGCGTGGCAGACTTGGCCGCCGCCTGTTTGGGTTTTGCTTCCTTGGATGGCTTGGCTGCCGCGGGCTTTTTTTCCGCGGCGGGCTTTTTGGGGGTGGCTGATTTTTCGGTCATGGCATGGATTCCTTACGCTGCGCTCTTTTCGGCGTGCGCATCCTTGGCGTTGCCTTCACGGCGCGACACGATCTCGCCCACTTTTTTCCCCCGCTTGGCCGCCACGGCGCGCGGAGAGCGCATGGAGGTCAGCGCGTCGAACGTCGCCTTGATCATGTTATGCGGATTCGAGGTGCCGACGGACTTGGCCACCACGTCCTGTACGCCCAGCGCCTCGAACACGGCGCGCATGGGACCGCCGGCGATGATGCCGGTTCCCGCCGGGGCGGAGCGGATGATCACCTTGCCGGAGCCGAAGCGCCCGTGCAGATCATGGTGCAGGGTGCGGCCTTCCCGCAGCGGAATGCGGATCATCGCCTTCTTGGCGGCGTCCAGCGCCTTCTTCATGGCGTCCGGCGCTTCCTTGGCCTTGCCGGTGCCATAGCCGACGCGACCTTTGCCGTCGCCCACCACCACCAGCGCGGCGATGGCGAAGCGGCGCCCGCCTTTCACCACCTTGGCGACGCGGTTAAGCGACACCGGCTTTTCGATGATTTCCGATCCTTCTTTTTCGCGGTCTTCTGCCATACGCTATTTTTAACCCCTGATTAAAACACAAGTCCCGTTTCGCGCGCGGCATCGGCCAGCGCCTTGATGCGGCCGTGAAACAAATAACCGCTGCGGTCGAATACCACCTTCTCCACTTTCGCTTCCCTGGCGCGCTGGGCGATCAGCACCCCCACCGCCTTGGCCGCCTCCGTCAGCGGGCCGGACGATTTCCCCTTCAGCGCGGGGTCAAGGCTGGAAGCCGATGCCAGCGTGATTCCCTGCGCATCGTCAATCAGCTGCGCGTAGATGTGCCTGCCGGAGCGGAATACGGAAAGACGTACGCGCGCGCCGCCATGCTCGCGGATGTGATGGCGAATCCGGCGCTGCCGCCGCGCATGCAATGCCTTGGATTTATTCGACTGGCTCATACATTCCTCATTGCCATTCCCGCAAGCGGGAATCTGGTCTTCGTTGCTCCGTTATTTCTTCTTGCCTTCCTTATGCCGCACGTATTCGCCTTCATAGCGCACGCCCTTGCCCTTATACGGCTCCGGCTTGCGTAAGGAGCGAATCTCCGCCGCCACCTGCCCCACCAGCTTCTTGTCGGCGCCGCTGATGGCGATGGAGGTCGGCTTCTCGCATTTGATTTCGATGCCGGCGGGGATGGCGTATTTGATCTCATGGCTATAGCCCAGGGCCAGCGTCAGGTAATTCTTGTCCGCCGCGGCGCGGTAGCCCACGCCCTGAATTTCCAGGCGGCGGGTGAACCCGTTGGCCACGCCTTCCACCATGTTGCGGATGACGTTGCGCGACATGCCCCACATGGCGCGGGCGCGCATGTCATTCTTATCCCGCGGCAGCACCAGCACCTTGCCGTCTTTCACCTCGATCACCACCTCGGCGGGCGCGCGCATTTTCAGCTCGCCCTTGCCGCCTTTGGCGGTCACTTCCGTGCCCTTCACGTTCACCGTGACGCCGCTGGGAATCGCAACCGGAGATTTACCTACGCGTGACATACCTGTTCCTTCTCATCCTCCCTAAAACACGCTGCACAGAACTTCGCCGCCAACATTGGTCTGCCGCGCTTCGAAATCGGACATCACGCCGTGCGACGTGGATAGCACCGAGATACCCAGGCCATTGTGGAACTTCGGCAGCTTGTCCACCGCGCGATACACCCGGCGCCCTGGACGGGAGATGCGCTTGATTTCCTTAATCACCGCCTCGCCTTCATGGTATTTGAGGCTGATCTGCAGCTCGCTGCGGCCCGTGCCGAGATCCTGGCGCGAGAACCCGCCGATATAGCCTTCGCTCTCCAGCACTTTCAGCACCGCTTCCAGCAGGCGGGAGGCGGGGCAACGCACTTCCTGCAGCATGGCGCGCTGGCCGTTCTTGATGCGGGCGATCATATCGGAAAGAACATCATTCATTGACATGGCGCGCTCCTACCAGCTGGCCTTGATAAGGCCGGGAATGCGGCCGAACGACCCCAGCTCGCGCAGCTTGATGCGCGACAGCTTGAACTGGCGATATACGCCGCGCGCGCGCCCGGTGAGCTCGCAGCGGTTGCGATAGCGGTTTTTGGCGCCGTTGCGCGGCAGGGAGGAAAGCTTCATCTGCGCCGCGAAGCGCTCCTCCAGCGGCGTTGCCTTGTTCATGACAACGGCTTTCAGCGCCGCGCGTTTCTTTGCCTGCTGCTTTCCCATGCGGGCGCGCTTGTTATTTTTCTCGATCGAACTTAACTTCGCCATATTCCCTCTCCACTATTCCTAAGATCCGTCATTTCATGAACGGCATGTTGAACCCGGCCAGCAGCGCGCGGGCTTCTTCATCCGTGCGGGCGGTGGTGACGATGATGATGTCCAACCCGCGCACCGTGTCAATCTTGTCGTAATTGATCTCCGGGAACACCAGCTGTTCCTTTAAGCCCAGCGCATAATTGCCGCGGCCGTCAAAGCTGCGGGTGGAGACGCCGCGGAAATCGCGCACGCGCGGCAGCGCCGTGTTCACCAGCCGGTCCAGAAACTCATACATGCGCTGCTTGCGCAGGGTGACCTTGCAGCCGACGGGCAGGTTCTCGCGCAGCTTGAATCCGGCGATGGCTTTTTTCGCCTTGGTGACCACCGGCTTCTGCCCGGCGATCATGCTCAGATTTTCCACCGCGAAATTGATGATCTTGCTGTCATTCACCGTTTCGCCCACACCCATGTTCAGCACGATCTTCTCCAGGCGGGGAATCTGCATGGGGTTGACGTAGTTAAACTGGTTCTGCAACGCGGCGCGCACTTCGCCCTCGTAGATCTTCTGCAGGCGCGGCGTATAGGCGCCTTCCTGTTTTTTTGCCGATGATTTAGCCATGGATCACCTCTTGCGAAAGCTTTGCGACGCGCATCTTGCTTCCGTCTTCCGTTGTCTTATAGCCCACGCGCGTGGGCTTGTTCTGCTTCGGGTCGATCAGCGCCACGTTGGACACATGAATGGACGCCTCGCTGCGGTCGATGCCGCCTTCCGGCTTGGTGCGGCTGGGCTTGAGATGGCGCGTCACCATGTTGATTCCGGACACCACCACCCGCTCCTCGCGGGGTAATGCGCGCAGCACCTTGCCGCGCTTGCCCTTGTCCTTGCCGGCAAGCACCTGCACTTCATCGCCCTTTTTAATCTTCATCTTTCCTTGAGTCATATAACTAACTTTCTTTTCCTTGGCTTGCTACAGCACTTCAGGAGCAAGCGAGACGATCTTCATAAACTGGCGCGCCCGCAGCTCGCGCGTCACCGGCCCGAAAATGCGGGTGCCGATGGGCTCGTTCTGCTTGGTGATCAGCACGGCGGCGTTGCGATCGAAGCGGATGGAGCTGCCGTCGGCGCGCCGTACGTCCCGCGTGGTGCGAACCACCACGGCGCGGTGCACTTCGCCTTTCTTCACTTTACCGCGGGGAATGGCGTCTTTCACCGACACCACGATGACATCGCCCACGGTGGCGTATTTGCGCATGGAGCCGCCGAGCACCTTGATGCACATCACGCGGCGGGCGCCGGAATTATCGGCCACTTCCAGATTGGTTTGCTGCTGAATCATACAATGCGCCCGCCTCGCTTAGCCGCCACGCCAACTCTAAGCTCGGCGCGCGTCGTTATCTTTACCACGTCATTCATCATACATCACCTGCCAGCGCTTGGTTTTGGAGATGGGGCGGGATTCCACGATCCTCACCACGTCGCCCGTCTTGAACCGGCTTTCTTCGTCATGCGCCGCATATTTGCTGGAGCGGTGAATGGTCTTTTGGTAAATCGGGTGCGCCACGCGGCGGTCCACCCGCACGATCACGGTCTTGGCGCTTTTGTCGCTCACCACCACCCCTTGCAAGATACGTTTCGGCATAGCTATTCCTTACTCTTCTGCTGATTGATGAGCGTCAGCGCGCGCGCGATGGTGCGGCGCACTTCGCGGAATCGGCCCTGGCCGGCCAGCTCGCCCGCCGCGCGCTGGAAGCGCAGGTTCAGCTGCTCTTTTTTGAGATCGGTCACCATGGAGCGAAGCTCCTCCGGCGATTTCGCCCGTAGCTCTGCGAATTTCATTACCCTTGCTCCTTACTTCGGTATTGCTCGGAGCCGGGAAAATTAAGTCCCTTCTCCGCTAACGCCTGCAGCCCCTTTTTCCCGGAAAGACGGAAAAAGCCATCCTCAGTAAACGTCATCATCAAATCGATGCCAGGCATGGTTTCCTTAACGCCGACGCTTACTCCCAAAGCCATTGCGAGGTTATCGGCCAGTTCGTCTGTCGTCAGGCGATTTGCATAAAAGCTCTCCGCCAGCAATGATGGGATATTGACCATATCCGCCTCTATGCAATCTCCCATTCTGGATTTTCTCCAACGCATCGTATTGAGGAGCAAGACCGGGTCAAATTCCTCAAAAGATCCTTTTAGTTTGATTCCTGCTTCCATCGGTACTTATTCCCCCTCGTGCATGCGCGCGACGAATTTGGTCTTTATCGGCAGCTTGGCCGAGGCGCGGTCGAACGCTTCGCGGGCGATGGCTTCCGGCACGCCTTCGATCTCGAACAGGATGCGGCCGGGCTTCACGCGCGCCGCCCAGAACTCCACCGAGCCCTTGCCGCTGCCCATGCGCACTTCCGCCGGCTTGCGGGTGACCGGCACATCCGGAAACACGCGAATCCACAAGCGGCCCACGCGCTTGACATAGCGCGACACCGCGCGGCGCGCCGCCTCGATCTGCCGCGCCGTGATGCGCTCCGGCTCCAGCGCCTTCAGGCCGTATTCGCCGAAATTGAGGGTATAACCGCCCTTGGCATTGCCGTGAATGCGGCCTTTATGCGTTTTGCGGTATTTGGTTTTTTTAGGGCTGAGCATGGCTGATCCTGTGGTTTATGCGGCTTCGGCGGGCGCCGGCTCGCCCGGGCGGGCATGCACGGCCTGCTTACCGAGGATTTCGCCCTTGAACACCCAGGTTTTCACGCCGATGACGCCATAGGTGGTGCGCGCTTCGGCAAAACCGTAATCCACGTCGCCGCGCAGCGTGTGCAACGGCACACGGCCTTCCCGGTACCATTCCATGCGGGCGATTTCCGCACCGCCCAGGCGGCCGCTGACATTGATGCGGATGCCCTGCGCGCCGAGGCGCAGACAGGACTGCACCGCGCGCTTCATGGCGCGGCGGAAGGAAGCGCGTTTTTCCAGCTGTTGCGCCACCGATTCGGCGATAAGCTGGGCGTCCAGCTCCGGCTTCGGCACCGGTACGATGTTGATGGCGACTTCGTCTTTGGTGAAGCGGCCGAGATCCTTGCGGATCTTATCGATGTCAGCGCCCTTTTTGCCGATGACCACGCCGGGGCGGGCGGCATGAATGGTGATGATGGCCTTTTTGGCCGGCCGCTCGATGATGATGCGGCTGATGCCCGCCGTTTCCATGTGCTTTTTCAGATAGGCGCGGATTTTCAGGTCCTCATGCAGCTTGGTGGCATAATCCGCGTCGGCGAACCAGCGGGAATCCCACGTTTTGTTGACGCCGATGCGCAGCCCGATGGGATTTACTTTCTGACCCATGTTATGCTCCCTCCCGTTCGCGCAGCACGATGGTGAGATTGGCGAACGGCTTTTCGATGCGGCCGGAGCGGCCACGCGCCCGCGTATGGAAGCGCTTCATGATCATGTTCTTCCCCACATACGCCTCTTTCACGTAGAGCGAGTCCACGTTGAGGCCGTGATTATTCTCGGCATTGGCGATGGCGGACTGCAACCCCTTCTTCACATCCGCCGCGATGCGCTTGCTGGAAAAAGTGAGCTGGGAGAGGGCGCTGCCCACTTCCATGCCGCGAATGAGCCCGGCCACCAGGTTCAGCTTGCGCGGCGAGATGCGCAAATGGCGGATTTCCGCCTTCGCCTCATTGGCCGCAAGCGCGCGCTGGGTTTTCTGCTTACTCATAATTAGACCTTTTTCGCCTTCTTATCCGCCGTGGTGTGGCCGTTGAACGTGCGCGTCGGCGCAAACTCCCCGAATTTATGACCAATCATATCCTCGTTCACGGAAACGGGGATGAACTTCTTGCCGTTATAGACGCCGAAAGTCAAGCCCGCAAATTGCGGGATAATCGTCGACCGACGCGACCAGGTGCGAATGATCGCATGCTTGCCGCCCGTGCGCGCCTCTTCCGCTTTTTTCAGCAGATAGCCATCGACGAACGGACCTTTCCAAACTGCACGTGCCATAGTTAACTACCTCACTTCTGATGCCTGCTGCGCAGGATATATTTGTTGCTCTTCTTGCGCGACCGCGTTTTAGTTCCTTTGGTGCCTTTGCCCCAGGGCGTCACCGGATGACGTCCGCCGGAGGTGCGGCCTTCGCCGCCGCCATGCGGATGGTCGATGGGATTCATGGCTACGCCGCGCACAGACGGGCGCTTGCCCAGCCAGCGGCTGCGCCCCGCCTTGCCGATGACCACGTTCTGGTGGTCCGGGTTGGAGACGGCGCCGATGGTGGCCAGGCAATCGGCCGGCACCAGCCGCAGCTCGCCGGAGCGCAGGCGAAGCTGCGCGTAGCCGCCGTCGCGGCCGATCAGCTGGGCATAAGCGCCGGCGGCGCGCGCCAGCTGGCCGCCCTTGCCGAGCTTCATCTCAATATTGTGCACGATGGTGCCCACCGGAATACTCTTCAGCGGCAGCGCATTGCCCGGCTTGATGTCCGCGCGCTCGCCGGAAATCACCATGTCGCCGGGGGCGAGGCGCTGCGGCGCCAGAATATAGGCCAGCTCGCCGTCGTTGTATTTGATCAGGGCGATGAAGGCGGAGCGGTTGGGATCATATTCAATGCGCTCCACCGTGCCCGCCACGTCGAACTTGTTGCGTTTGAAATCCACGATGCGGTAGCTGCGCTTATGCCCGCCGCCGGTGCGGAACGCCGTCAGCCTGCCGCGATTGTTGCGGCCGCCGCTTTTCGACAAGCCCTTGGTAAGCTGCTTGACCGGCTTGCCCTTCCACAACTCGCCGCGGTCCACCAGCACCAATTGCCGCTGGGCGGGCGTCACCGGATTAAAATGCTTCAATGCCATATGCTACCTCACTCCTGCCGCCACGTCGATGGACTGGCCGGCGGCCAGCGTCACCACGGCTTTTTTCACGTCCGGCCGCTTGCCGGGAACGCCGCGGAAGCGCTTGGTCTTTCCTTCGCGCAGCAATGTGTTCACCTTGACCACCGTCACGCCGAACAGCGCTTCCACCGCCGCCTTGATCTGATCCTTGTCCGCGCCGAGCGCCACCTGGAACGTCACCTTATTATGCTCGGACGCCGCCGTGGATTTTTCCGTCACCACCGGCGCGCGGATGATGTCGTAATACGCGTTGCGGATGACCGCCTGTTGCGGTTTTTTCTTTTTAAAGCCGAATTTCATGCCAGCCGCTCCTCCAGATGCTTCAATCCTTCCCTGGTCAGCACCAGCTGGCGGTGACGCAGAATGTCATACACGTTGGCGCCCTGGCTGGGGAGAATATCCACCTGCCGGATGTTGCGCGCCGCCTTGGCGAAACCCGCATCGATCACCGGGCCGTCGATGATCAAGGTATGGTTTAAGCCGAGATTGCGCAGCGACGCGGCCAGCGCCTTGGTTTTTCCGGCGTCCAGCCTGGCGGCGTCGATGATGCGGAGATTGCCTTCCGCCATCTTCGCGGAGAGCGCCGTTTTCAGCGCCAGCTTCCGCACTTTCTTGGGCATGGAATAACCGTGATCGCGCACCACCGGCCCAAAAATCCGCGCGCCGCCGCGCATCTGCGGCGAACGTAAGGAGCCCTGACGGGCGTGCCCGGTGCCCTTTTGCTTGAACGGCTTCTTGGTGGTGCCGCTGATTTCCGAAATGCCCTTGGTTTTATGGGTGCCGGCGCGGGCCTTGGCGCGCTGCCATTCCACCACGCGGCTCAGGATGTCGGCGCGCACGGGCAGACCGAAGATCGCTTCCGGCAGCTCGATCTCGCCGCTCTGCTTATTATCCAGGGTTGTCACTTGCGCTTTCATAAATCGCCTCAGGCTTCCGTTTGGTTGGTTTCGCTATCGCCGGGTGCGGCGGCAGGCGGAGTTTCGGCGGCAGGCGCTTCCGGCGCCGCGCTTTCCGCTTTGCGCAGTCCCGCCGGATAAGGCGCATCGGGGTGGCGGCCGCGCTTCACCGCGTCGCGGATGGTGATATAGCCCTGGTCGTGCCCCGGAACGGCGCCTTTGACGGCGATAAGCCCGCGCGCATCGTCCACGTGCACCACCTGCAGGTTCTGCACCGTGACGGTTTCCGCGCCCAGATGCCCCGCCATTTTCTTGCCCTTGAACGTCTTGCCGGGATCCTGGCGCTGACCGGTGGAGCCGTGGCTGCGATGCGAGATCGACACGCCGTGCGACGCCTCAAGCCCCGCGAAATTCCAGCGCTTCATGGCGCCGGCAAAACCCTTGCCGAGCGTCGAGCCCTGCACATCCACATATTGCCCCACGGCGAAATGGCTTGCCACCAGCTCCGCCCCGGGCTGCAGCAGCGCATCCTCCGCCACGCGGAATTCCACCAGCTTGCGCTTCGGCTCCACTTTGCTCTTGCCGAAATGGCCGCGCATGGCCTTGGAAACATTCTTGGCCTTGCGCGCGCCCACACCCAGTTGAATGGCGGTATAGCCATCCTTTTCCTTGCTTTTGGCGGCCACCACCTGGCAGTTTTCAAGCTGCAGCAGGGTCACGCCCATTTCGGCGCCGTCCTCGTCATAGAGGGTGGTCATGCCGATTTTCTTGACGATCAGGCCGGTACGCATGGTCAGCTCACTCCCGCTTTAATCTTAATGTCCACGCCGGCGGAAAGATCGAGCTTCATCAGCGCATCCACCGTTTGCGGCGTGGGGTCTACGATGTCGATCAGCCGCTTATGGCTGCGTATCTCGAACTGCTCGCGCGATTTCTTGTCGATATGCGGCGAGCGGTTCACCGTGAAGCGCGCGATGCGCCGCGGCAGCGGAATCGGGCCGCGCACCTGCGCGCCCGTGCGCTTGGCCGTGCTCACGATCTCCGCCACCGACGAATCCAGCATGCGGTGGTCGAACGCCTTCAGCCAAATGCGTATTTTCTGGTTCTGCATATTATTCTCCGAATGCGCAAAGGCGTGCCGACATAATCACTCCACCACCTTGGCGACGACGCCTGCGCCGATGGTGCGGCCGCCCTCGCGGATGGCAAAGCGAAGCCCATCATCCATGGCGATGGGGGCGATCAGCTCCACGTCCATCGTCACGTTGTCGCCCGGCATGATCATCTCCGTGCCCTCGGGCAGCTTGATGGAGCCGGTGACGTCCGTGGTGCGGAAGTAAAACTGCGGGCGGTAGTTCGAGAAAAAC
>JAFATP010000079.1 GCA_019243895.1 Alphaproteobacteria bacterium | reverse complement strand
CTGATGACGATGTTATCATTATTGCTGTTCCCGATCCCCGCTGCCGATGTGAAATAACCGCTCTGCTCGCTGATGGAAGCGGCGTTGTTATTGCCGACGATGGTGATCGCCGCGGCATCGTAACGGTCTTCCCCTTGAAAGATTGCTGAATTGTTTCCCGTGCCGTTTACGTTGATTACCGCCCCGTCGTGGCCGAAATCATCGGGAGTGAGGGGAATAGGCTGGTTGCCGCCCGGCGGATACACGTTCGTATTGTAGGATTGCATAATGCTGGCATTGTTACCGGGGCTTTGCTGGATGCTGGCATAATCCGTGCTCTGCGCCGAGTAAATGATCTGGCCAGCGAATGCGGCGGAAGCGCATGCCGACAGAAGCGTGCTTAAGAGAGTGGTGTAAGTAAGGCGACGGGTACTGTGCATAAAACCTTCTCCAAATAAATGTTACAAAACGATGACCGCGTTACGACTGTACAGGAGTTATGTGACAAATAGATGACAAGTTTAATTTTTATTAAGAAAATTTGGTGACAAATCCACTGGTTCTAAAATTCTCTAAATCAAGAGCAGGGAAAATTTTTTAGCATATCAGGCAATTGATACTACCAAGCAAGGAAGAGCATCGGACGCAGACCCGAATGCTTCCGTCATTGTTCTTGCCACCGGCAAGCTGGACGCCCAGGCTGCTTTCCTCCAGCGGCAGGAAGCACAGCGCATCGATGATATTGTTACGGTGCTGAAAAAGGGGCCGTCTTCAAACGCCTGATGACCGAACCACTATCATCGGCCTCAAGCGTCTGCACTTTGCATTCCTTGCCCCGGATATTATAGAGGCAATCGTGACGGGGCATCAGCCTGCTGACCTGCTCACCGAAAAGCTGCTTCGCCGGGTCGACCTGCCCCTTGATTGGGCGGGGGCAGAAGCGAGTTTTAGGTTTTAACTGACCCGAAACGGGGATGCTGGAATCCCTGACAGAACCGGTCAACGCCACTCGCGGGGCATATCCCCGAAAATATCTCCGCGGGTGGAAAAGTTATGGTGCTGCCGAGATGAATCGAACATCCGACCCCGTCCTTACCAAGGACGTGCTCTACCACTGAGCTACGGCAGCCTGAGGGCGAAGAGCCATTCCGCTTGCGCGGGCGAAAACGCCGCGGAATGTGCCACAGCTTCGCCTTCAAGGCAAGCGATTCGGTGGCGGCCCCGCATGAATCAGTTGCACTAACGCAAGATTTTTGCGAAAAATAAAAGATCATCATAAACTGGAAATTCATGACTCCGCGCGACATTCCCGCACCCGCCGCCGCCGCACCCGTCCCGGGGGCGAAGGAGGCGCGCAAGGCGCGTCTTGCCGAAGCGTTGCGCGCCAATCTGCGCCGCCGCAAGGCGGGCGTAAAGGCGCCGTGCGGTTCCGCCGCCGTCCGCTAAAAAGGGCGGCAGGTGAGCTCGGGCGCCGAAAGGCAGGAAAAAAAGAAGTTTCTCATTTGGAAGCGCAACAAGCGCGATAAGCTGATCCGCGAGCATTTGGAGGAGCTTAAGCGCGAACAGGAGCGCATCGAGGAACGGAAAGAGGAGCAATCCGCAAGACCGGCCAGCGTGGTGAAGGACGCCGAGATATGGAGCGCCAAAACCCAGGAAATCCGCAACCGGCTGACCGGCAAGAAACGCGAGGCCAAGGACCGCTGGAACCGTTTCGCCGGCACCGAGGGCGGCGGCGGCAAGGGGCTTTAATTCACCGATAGCGGCATTTTTCCTTATTTTTATTGATTTAATACCGGTTTTACCGTTATAGAATCGCGCGTATGAGCCTTTCCTTCCAGCAGCTTATCCTTACTCTCCAGCAGTTCTGGGCCGAGCGCGGCTGCGTCATCCTGCAGCCGTATGACATGGAGATGGGCGCCGGCACGTTTCATCCGGCCACCGCCCTGCGCGCGCTGGGAGAAAAACCGTGGCGCGCGGCGTATGTGCAGCCGTGCCGCCGCCCGAAAGACGGGCGCTACGGAGAAAATCCAAATCGCCTGCAGCATTACTATCAGTTTCAGGTGATCCTGAAACCCTCGCCGGATAACATCCAGGAAATTTACCTGGACTCGCTGCGCACGCTGGGCATCCGCCCGCAGGAGCATGACATCCGCTTCGTGGAGGACGACTGGGAAAGCCCGACGCTGGGCGCCTGGGGCCTGGGCTGGGAGGTGTGGTGCGACGGCATGGAGGTGACGCAGTTCACTTATTTCCAGCAGGTGGGCGGCATCGAATGCCGCCCGGTTTCCGGCGAAATCACTTACGGGCTGGAGCGGCTGGCCATGTATATACAAGGCGTGGAAAACGTGTATAATCTCTCCTGGACGCCGCCTTTCACTTACGGCGACGTGTTTCTGGAAAATGAGCGCGAAGGATCGGCTTATCATTTGGAACATGCCGACACCGCCATGCTGCTGCGGCACTTTGGCGATGCGGAAGCCGAGTGCGCGCAGCTGCTGGGGAAAAGCCTGCCGTTGCCGGCGTATGATCAATGCATCCATGCCAGCCACGCCTTCAACGTGCTGGATGCGCGGGGGGTGATCAGCGTCACCGAGCGCGCCGCTTATATCGGACGGGTGCGGGCGCTGGCCAAGGCGTGCTGCGAGGCATGGGTGGCCAAAGAAAGCGAATTAAAGGGATGATATGAAATTGACGATGATGCATAGCAAGATTCACCGGGCGACGGTCACGCGCAGCGAGCTGCAATACGAAGGCTCGATGGGCATCGACCGCGTGTTCCTGGAATTGACCGGCATGCTTCCCGGCCAGCAGATCGATGTGCTGAATGTCAATAACGGCGAGCGCTTCACCACCTATATCATCGCCGAGCCGGAAGGCTCCAAAACCATCGGCATTTACGGTGCGGCGGCGCATAAGGCCAAGGCGGGCGATGTCGTCATCATCATCGCCTATGCGCAGATGGACGAGCAGGAGGCCAGGCGCCACAAGGGCAAGGTGGTGGTGCTGGGGCCGGGGAACGAAATCATCAGCCATGGCTGATTTGCTTTCGTCAGCGCGCGCCGCCGGATGCAGCGTGGCGATTCAGGAAATCCGGATTGCTTCGGGCGGCGCCCTCGCAATGACGAGGGGGTGAAATATGCCTGACCTGCTGCTTGAGTTATTCTCAGAGGAAGTCCCGGCGCGCATGCAGGCCGATGCCGCCGAGCATTTGAAAACGGCGTTAACTCTGGAGTCCATTAAACATAAGCTTTTACCGGACTCCGGCGGGGTTCCTAAAGTCTTTGTCACTCCCCGCCGCCTTGCCGTATGGATAACCGGCCTGGCCGCCACCCAATCCGATACGATCACCGAGCGCAAGGGCCCGAAGATAGATGCGCCGGAAGCGGCCATTCAGGGCTTCCTGAAATCCACCGGGCTCACGCGGCAACAGTTGGAAAACCGCAACGGCGTTTATTTCGCCGCCATTCAGCAAAAAGGCCGCCCGACCGCCGATGTGCTGAAAGAGATTATCGAAAAAATCCTTGCGGATTTCCCCTGGCCCAAATCCATGCGCTGGGGCGATGGCGAGGCGCGCTGGGTGCGGCCGCTGCATTCCATTCTGTGCCGGTTCGGCGATGAGGTGGTGCCGGTGGAGTTCGCCGGCGTCACGGCGGGAGATGTCACGGTCGGCCACCGGTTTTTAGCGCCGCAGCCCATCGCCGTTTCCGCGTCCGGTTATGAGCGCGCGCTGCAGGAAGCGAAGGTGATTGCGGACCGGGAAAAGCGCAAAGCCGAAATCCGCCGCCAGGCCGAGGCGGTGGCGGCGCGCGAAGGGCTTACGCTACGCCCGGATGAGGGCCTGCTGGAGGAAGTGACCGGGCTGGTGGAATGGCCGGTGGTGCTTTCCGGCCGCATCGACCCGCACTACATGGACTTGCCGCCGGAGGTGCTGGTTTCCGAGATGCGCGGGCATCAGAAATATTTCGCGCTGCAGCGGGCGGACGGCACGCTGGCGGATCAATTCCTGATCACCGCCAACATGGAAACCAATGACGGCGGCGCGGCGGTGGTGGCGGGCAATGAGCGCGTGCTGCGCGCGCGGCTTTCCGACGGGCGCTTTTTCTGGGATCAGGACCGCAAGAAGCGGCTGGAGGAATGGGGAGAGGGCTTAAAAAACGTCACCTTCCACGCCCGGCTCGGCACGGTGGCCGAAAAGGTGGAACGCGTGGCGGCGCTGGCGCAAGCGCTGGCGGAATATGTGCCGGATGCGGACAGAAAATCAGTGGAGCGCGCGGCACGGCTGTGCAAGGCCGATTTAACCACCGGCATGGTCGGCGAATTCCCCGAGCTGCAAGGCGTGATGGGGCGGTATTACGCGCTGCATCAGGGGGAGGATGCGGCGGTGGCGGACGCCATCCGCGACCATTACAAGCCGCTGGGGCCGTCCGACGCCGTGCCCTCCGCCCCGGTTTCCGTGTGCGTGGCGCTGGCCGACAAGCTGGACACGCTCGTTTCCATGTTCGCCATCGGCGAAAAACCCACCGGCTCCAAAGACCCCTTCGCCCTGCGCCGCGCCGCGCTGGGAGTGATCCGCATCATTCTGGAGAACGGAATAAGACTTCCGCTGCGGCAGGTCGTCGCGTCCCGCGCGGAGCCGCAGGAGGATATCCTGCCATTCTTCTCCGACCGCCTGAAGGTGCAGCTGAAAGACCAGGGCGTGCGGCATGATCTCATTGCCGCCGTATTCGCGCTGGGAGAAGACGATCTGGTGCGGCTGGTGGCGCGGGTGAAAGCACTGCAGGCGTTCCTCGGCACGGAGGACGGCGCCAATCTTCTTGCCGCTTATAAGCGCGCCGCCAATATCGTCGCCATCGAAGAAAAGAAGGATAAGCAATCTTACAGCCAACCGGTTGATAGCAGCAGGCTGATCTTGGCGGAAGAGCATGCGTTGCATCAGGCGCTAATCCATACCCTTCACACCAGCGATTATAGCTCCGGCATCGAGTTTTTACTGGAGCAGGAACGATTCACGCACGCCATGTCCGCCTTGAGCAAGCTGCGCCCGCCCATCGACGCCTTTTTTGACACGGTGCTGGTCAACGACAAGGATGCGGAAGTGCGCGCCAACCGCCTGCGCTTGCTGGCGCAGTTCCGCGCCGCGCTTGACAAAATCGCCAATTTCGCGCTCATAGAGGGCTGAAAAACAGGGATTCCCGATGCAGACGAAGGTGAAAATGCAAACGCAGCCCGAAGCCGCCGCCAAACTGGTTTACACCTTCGGCGACGGCGCGGCCGAAGGCAAGGGCG
>JAFATP010000027.1 GCA_019243895.1 Alphaproteobacteria bacterium | reverse complement strand
GTTTTGGTTTGCTTTTTTTCCTCCGGCTTAGGCTTGGGCTCCGGCTCCTTGGGTTTTTCCACCGGCTTGGGCTCCGGCTTTTCCTTCGGCTCCGGCGGTGCGGGCGGCGTGGGCTGCGCCTGCTCGGTCTTGGTGGGAGGGGTTGGCTTCACTGCCTCCGGTTTTTTCTCTTCCTCCTTCGGCTTCGGCAGCGGCGGTTCCTCGGAAGGCTTGATGTTGGTGATCGGGGCGATGGGAACGATGTCCACGGTGATGGCCATCGGCTCCGGCTCAGTGCGCGTAATGAAAAGGGAAGGCAGGCCGACCAGCATGAGGAATATGATCACCCCGTGCATAACGCTGGAGTACGTCAGCCCCTTTTTACGCTCCTGACGCATGCCGCTCAGTTTCCGCCGTGTTTAGTTTCATTGTACAGGCGCCGGTGTGCTTTCGCCTCACGCGTGGCGGGTTGCATTACTTGTCTTTCGGGGCGGAGGGCGGCGTTTCCGTCACCAGGGAGACCTTATTGAAGCCGGCGGCGTTCACTTCACCCACCACCTGCATGATGCGTCCGTAATCCACCGATTTGTCGCCGCGCACGAAAATGCGCGTATCGCGCTTCTGCCCGGCAATGGCGCCCAAGCGCGCCTGCAAATCCTTAATGCCGATCTCGGTTTTCTGGAGGTAAATCTTGCCGTTGGAGGCGATTGAGAGCGAGAGCGGCTCGTCATTGCCGGGCAGCGCCCGCGCATCGGCCTTCGGCAAATCCACATTGACGCCCGCGGTCATCAGCGGCGCGGTGACCATGAAGATCACCAGCAGCACCAGCATCACGTCCACGAACGGCGTGACGTTGATTTCAGCGCTGGCGGCTCCCAAATGGCGGCTGCGTTCGGAGGGTTTTGAGTTAAGCGCCATCGGCTATCCTTCCACCTGGCGGGAGAGGATAGTGCTGAACTCCATGGCGAAATCATCCAGCCGCCCGGAGATGTGGCCGATGTCGCGCGTGAATTTATGATAGGCGATATAGGCGGGAATGGCGGTGAGAAGCCCCACGGCGGTGGCGAACAGTGCTTCGGCGATGCCCGGCGCCACGGCGGCCAGCGACGTGTTTTTAGAAAGCCCGATGGCATGGAAACTGTTCATGATGCCGATGACGGTGCCGAACAGGCCAATGAAAGGGGCGGAGGAACTGGTGGCGGCCAGGAATGAGATGCCGTTTTCCAGCTTTTCAAGCTCGCGGTTGCTGGCCACCTGCATGATCTGCATGATGCGCTCGCGGATGTTGGCGAAATTGCGCGATGCGCTGGATTGCAGGCTGAATCCCGGCGCCGATTTGGAGCGGAACCACTCTTCCATCGCTGCCGTAAACATCACCGCCATGGGGTGATTGACACGCTTCTTAACGCGCTCGTTCAGCTTGTCCAGCGCGTCACTGGCCCAGAATTCATTCTCAAATGCCTTGGAGCGCGCGCGCACCGTTTTGACCATCAGCCATTTCTCAAAGATGATGGCCCAGCTCCACAGCGACGCCAGGACCAAGATGACGATCACGAGTTTGACAATCCAATCAGCCTGAAAAAACAGGCCGATCATCGAAAGGTCCGAGCCCGGCGCGGCGCTGCCGGCAAGCGTGGTGGCCTGCACGGGATCCACCGCGGTGGAGACGGCGGCAGCGGCATCGTTGATTATCCAGTTCAAAAAAGACATCATCCCTACCGAAATTATGGAAACGCAGCCTGCAGCGCGGCACGCACAAACACCGGAATGCGCACGGGCCGGAACTTGGCGTTCACGGCCGCGAGGCGGACATTAAACTGCACAAGGAGCTCGGCGCCGCGCGCGATGGTTTGATGCATGGTGACGCTGGCTTTGCCTATATCCCGCAAATCGGTTGCGATTGTCAAGAGGTCATCCAGCCGGGCGGGCTTTATGAACTCCGCCTCCACCTGCCGCACCGCGAAGGCGAGGCCGTGCTCCGCCAGCAACAGCGACTGCATGATGCCTGCCGCGCGCAGGCCCTCGGTGCGGGCGCGCTCGGCGAATTTGAAATAATTAGCGTAGTACACCACGCCGCCCACATCCGTATCCTCGTAATAGACGCGGCAGGAAAGATGATGGGGCATTTTCAGTCACTGCCTGTCAGCATATCCAATTGCGTCGGCGAGGCGGCAGGCGGCTTCAGGCCGAGATGGAGAAAGCAGGAAGGGGAAAGCACCCGCCCGCGCGGGGTGCGTTGCAGGAAGCCGAGTTGCAGCAGGAATGGCTCGATGGTTTCCTCAATGGCGTCGCGCTGCTCGGAAAGGCCCGCCGCCACCGTTTCCACCCCCACCGGGCCGCCGCCGTAATGCTCGGCGATATAAGCAAGGTAGCGCCGGTCGGCGCTGTCCAGCCCCAGCTGGTCTACTTCCAGCCGGTGCAGAGCTAAGTCAGCCAGCTTACTGTCAATGTTCTCCTTGCCGGCGGCATGTGCAAAATCCCTCACGCGCTTAAACAGCCGCACCGCGATGCGCGGGGTACCGCGCGAGCGGCGGGCGATCTCCATGCTGCCGTCGCAGGAAATGGGCATGGCCAGCAGTGCGGCGGCGCGCTCGATGACGTTCTGCAACTCTTCCGGCGTGTAGAACCGCAGGCGGACGGGAATGCCGAACCGGTCGCGCAGGGGATTGGAAAGCAGGCCGAGCCGGGTGGTGGCGCCGATCAGGGTGAAGCGGGGCAGATCAATGCGCATGATGCGTGCTGCGGGGCCTTCGCCGATCACCAGGTCAATCTTGAAATCCTCCATCGCGGTATAGAGCATTTCCTCCACCGGCGCCTGGAGGCGGTGAATCTCATCGATGAACAGCACGTCGCCGGTTTCGAGATTGCTTAAAATCGCCGCCAGGTCTCCGGCGCGGGTGAGGATGGGAGCGGAGGTGGGGCGGAAGCCCGCGCCCATCTCACGGGCGACGATCTGCGCCAGCGTGGTTTTGCCGAGGCCGGGAGGGCCGTAAAACAGCACATGGTCCAGCGCGTCTTTCCGCGCGCGCGCGGCGGCGATGAACACGCTTAAGTTTTCGCGTGCTTCCGGCTGGCCGGTGAAATCCGCCAGCAGGAGCGGGCGCAGCGAGAGTTTTTCGTCTTCTTCGCGTTGTTGCGCCGTGATGATGCTGTGCTCGGGCTTCGGCATGATCAGCCCGCCATTTCCTTCAGGCTTAGGCGGATCAGCGCATCCAGTGGCGCCTGATCGCCCTCGCGGCGCAGCGCCTGGCTGGCTGCGGCATAGGCCTCGCTGCGGCTGTAGCCGAGATGCATCAGGGCGGAAACGGCTTCATCCAGGTGGCGGGCGGCGGGGGCTGAGTGATGAGCGGCGGAGGATTTTTCCTGCTTGCTTGGCATGTGCCACGTGTTACTTGCCGCTTTGTCCTTCAGCTCCGCCACGATGCGCTCGGCCAGCTTCGGCCCGATGCCGGAGATGCGGCTGAAGGCGATGGTATCCTTGGCAAGAATCGCCTGCGCGAGCTGGGCGGGCGCATAAGCGCTCAGGATGGCCAGCGCCATTTTGGCGCCGACACGCTGCACCGAGGTGAGCAGGCGGAACCATTCGCGCTCGGCGCCCTGGAGGAAACCATACAGATGGATGTGGTCTTCGCGCACATGCGTTTCGATGATCAGCTCCGCCGCCTCGCCGGGTGCAAGCTGCCCGCGCGTGCGGGCGGAACAGAACACCTCATAGCCGACGCCGCCGACGTCGATCACCACGAGTTCATCCCCGCTGCTGTCTACCCTGCCTTTGAGCTTGCCGATCATGGGAAAAGTTAAAAGTTAATGGATAAAGTTGAGAGTACGATAACCCCTCAACCCTCAACCATCAACCATCAACTTTGCTTGTGATGCGCATGGGTGATGGCCACGGCCAGCGCATCCATCGCATCCGGCGGCAGCGCCTTGCAGCCGGGCAGCAGCAGGCGCACCATCACCTCCACCTGGTCTTTGCCGGCATGGCCGGTGCCGACCACCGATTTTTTGATAAGATTGGCGGCATAGGCGTGCACCGGCAGCGCCGAGAGCGAAAGCGAGAGCAGCATGGCTCCGCGCGCCTGCGCCAGTTTCAGGGAGGAGGCGCTGTTCATGTTGACGAAGGTTTCCTCCACGGCCGCCACTTCCGGCGTGTGGGCTTCGGCTATTTCCATTAAGCCGCAATGCAAATGGTGAAGCCGTGTTGCCAGCGGCAGGTCCGCCCGCGTGGCGATGATGCCGCCCGCCACGAAAGAAAGCTGCGGCCCGACCGCCGTCACCACTCCCCATCCGGTGCGCTGTAATCCCGGGTCTATGCCCAGAATGCGGGTCACGCCGCGCTTAGGCGGTGCAGCACGGCGTCCGGTATTTCGGCGTTGGTGAACACCTCCTGCACGTCGTCCTGGTCTTCCAAGGCATCCACCAGTTTCAAAAATGCGGCGGCCTGCTCTTCGTCAATGGGAACGGAAATCTTGGGCTGCCAGACGATGCGGGCCGAGGCGGGAGGGCCGAATGCTTTTTCCAAAGCGTCGCGCGCGCCGGAAAAAGCATCGGTGCCGCAGAAAACGGCATGCTGCCCGTCTTTCACCTCGCAATTTTCCGCGCCCGCTTCCAGCGCCGCCTCGAACATTTTCTCCTCGGTGGCGGCGGCCAGGGGGTAAAGAATGACCCCGATATGGTTGAATTGGAAGCTGACGCTGCCGGTTTCGCCGAGCGCGCCGCCGAATTTATTAAACGCCGCGCGTACGTCTCCTGCCGTGCGGTTGCGGTTGTCGGTGAGGGCTTGGATGATCATCGCCACCCCGCCCGGGCCGTAGCCCTCATAGCGGATGGGCTCGTATTGCGTGCTGTCGCCATCGCCGGCGGCGCGTTTGATGGCGCCTGCGATGCGGTCTCGCGGCATGTTCTCTTCGCGTGCCCATTGAATGGCGCTCCGCAGGCGGGAATTGGAGGAAGGGTCCGGCACGCCGGTTTTGCAGGCGGCGATGATTTCGCGGCCTATTTTAGTGAAAAGCTTGGCGCGCTTGGCATCCTGCGCGCCCTTGCGGTGCATGATATTTTTAAATTGGGAATGACCGGCCATAAGCAATTATTGGTAATTGGAAAACCGGTAACGGGAAAGAAGCTGCGTCTTCCGGTTACTAATCACAAAATTCCATTATCCCTTAGCGGGTGTGAGCAGGAAAAGGTCAACGCGATCCGGCTGTTCGCCCGCGTCTTTGCTGCCTTCCGCCTGCACGTTGATGCGCAGATTATCCACTCCCTGGTCAATCAAATATGCCCGGACGGCCAGGGCCCGCGCCAGCGACACGCGGCGTGCCGTGCTCATTTCGTCGCTGCTGCCGGAGGCGTGCGCCACCACGGAAACGCGCAGGCTGTCATCTTTCTTCATGCGATCCGCCAAGCCGCTCAACTGGCTACGCGCGCCGGCAGGCACCGTGGTTTCATTGGCGGCGAACGGCAGGCGCATTTTAGATTGACCGCTATCCATGGGCGGCGGCGTCACCGATGCTTGCTGCTGCGGCTTTGCTTCCGGCCGGGGTTCCGCTGTCGGCTCCGGGTCCGGCGCCGCCTTCGCCTCGGTTTTAGCCGTGTCGGCAGGGGTAGGAATAAGCTCCACCGGTTTATTTTCCGGCATC
>JAFATP010000299.1 GCA_019243895.1 Alphaproteobacteria bacterium | reverse complement strand
GAATTCATGGCGGCCCAGAAAAACGGACTTTTCTATCCGGAGGAATATGGCATCGTGCTGGCCTCCGGGGAGGGCGATCCCGATAATGAGATCCGTGAGCGCATGACGCGGGATTACGGCTTTAATCATGAAAACATGCTGGACATTCCCAGCCCCGACAAGGCGCATCAGATCGCCAGCAATATCACGGATTACTCCAGCAAACCGGCGGAAGAAGAATAACGCCGCGCCAAAAACCCCAGGCTTTCCGCCTTCATAAAACCTTCACACGACTTTTCGCACTGCCTTCGCTAAGCTGCTAGAGGGGAAATCTATTTTTCCCCGCAAAAGCGATAGGAGCAATGCGCGCATGGCAGACGCCACGCATATCACCCCCGTCCGCGCGAACGGACACGCCAACGGCAATGGCCATAATGGTAATGGTAATGGCCATCGCCGCGCCTTGCGCAATTTCGGCGCGGAATCGCTGGGCTTCATGGTGGCCGAAGGCGTCAGCATGGCGGTGGGGCTTGGCGTGGTGGGCGTGCTGGACCAGATTATGCCCGGAACACTGAATTCGGCGGCAACGGTGGTAAGCAAGTATGCGGTGGAGCCGCATCTGGAGACCATTGAAGGATTTATCCAGAAAATCTGCAAGCTGGAGGAATGCCAGCCTGACGAAAGCGTCAACCGCGAAAAGCGGGCTCATAATCTGGCCAAGAATGCGGTGGTATTCGCGGCCTCGCTGGGGGCGGCGCTGTTCACCAAGATCCAAACGCGCCGGCTGATGAATAACGCGTTCGGCATTGTCGAGGCCGCGCATACCGGCCCGTGGTGGAAGCGCATGTTTTCTCTCTCGAAGAAGGAAGCCGCTATTTTCGCCGCCGATGAGGGCGTGCATCTCAGCCTGCTGGGGTGGATGAACACCAGTCAGATCGGCTCTGAGTATAACGATAACATGATCCATGCCACCACCCAGGTGCTGACCAAGGCGTTAGGCGTGCCGCGCGATAAAGCGCATGAGCTGGCGTTTTACGGCATCAACTGGGAATTGCCGAATCTGGCGGGAGTGGCCTCCGGGCTTTCCATGATCGGCCTCACGCATTCGCATCCGCACTGGTTCGAAAAAGCGGCGCCGCCTGCCAATCCGCGCACGTAAGCGCAAACGACGCACCGCCGCCCGGCGGCATCTTCCGGTTCACTCTTTAAAGGAAATCCCCATGCTCCGTCATCCAGACCGGCTGCTGGCGCGCATCGTCGCGCCCGGCGCCGAGCCGCTGTCGCTTGCCGAAACCAAGCTCTATCTGCGCGTCGACCAATCCACGGAGGACACGCTGGTGTCCAACCTCATTGCCGCGGCGCGCACCATCGCGGAAGCCTATCTCAACCGTTCGCTGATCACGCAGACATGGAAGCTGGCGTTTGACCATTACGCCCCGCGCCACACGCCGCTGCCGTGCGGCCCCGTGCAGAGCGTGATTTCCGTTATCAGCTATGACCGGCTGAATAACGCCACCGTCATCGATCCGGGCCTATATTGGCTTGACGCCGCGCAGGACGCGCTGCGTTTTTACATGCCGGTGCCACGCGCGCATCGCGTGGAGATCGTGTACATCGCCGGATACGGCGCGGATTATACCGCCGTGCCGGAACCGCTCCGCCAGGGCATGCTCACGCACATCGCCTCGCTGTATGAGCATCGCGGCGACGCCGACATGCCGATGCCCGCGCAGGCCATTGCGCTCTATGCCCCCTTCCGCGAAGCGCGGCTGTAGGTAATCCGAATTTATGCCTGAATAATCCATGTTTATGTAGGAAACTGCTTCCGGTAAACCAATAAAAATGCTATGTATCTGATATGACAAAGCAAAATACTTCGAAAAAAAACAGAAAATCGGAGAGAATTTCTGGAGCGCAGACAATGTGGGAAAGTAAATTCCCGGCATTCCAAAAGGCAGCGCGGCACTATACATCGGACGCCACTTCCACTTCCGCCCACGCAAATGCTAATCTAATAGAAACCGGTATTTATACTCCTTCAGGCCAATTCACCTCGAAGTACAAATAATTGCATACTTTGAATACATCGTTTGTCTTGGGCTATCATGGATGTGATAGACGGTGGGCGAGGGCTTGCTTAGCGGAACCGAATTCAAGCAGAGTAGCAATAGCTGGGATTGGCTGGGAAAGGGCATCTATTTTTGGGAAGCGAATCCGCATAGAGGAATTGCATTTGCCCGGGAGCAGGCAGAAAGACAGGCGAAGAAAAACAAGCAATATAAACCCTGGGTAATAGGCGCTGTCATAGACTTGGGACTCTGCCTGGATCTTACTACACAGGTGGGAGCGAGATATGTTGAGTTGGCATATGAGAGCCTGTGTGAAATTATAAATAAAGCAGACAGGAAATTGCCTGAAAACAAGGGCAATGGAGCACATAATCTAGACTGTGTCGTAATCAACCGTTTGCATGATATTATCGCCGAGACGAAAATAACTCCTGCAATTGATTCCGTCAGAGGTGTATTTATTGAAGGGGATTCAATTTATCCCACATCGATGTTCAAAGAGAAAACCCATATCCAAATTTGCGTATGCAATCCCGAATGCATTAAGGGAGTTTTCAGGGTGAAAGAGTATCTTTGACAGTCGCTCATGAGCCGAGGTCAAGGAGACATGTTACTATTTAATTCACGCCTTAAAGGCACCGTCATCTCCGACAATCGCAATTCAAAAGGTTATTCATGACCACGCAATCTTCCCCCGGCAGCGACATGCGCCATCGCATCACGCTGCAGCAGCCCTTGCTCACCCCGGACGGCGCGGGCGGTTATGCGCGCACGTGGCAGGACGTGGTGTA
>JAFATP010000252.1 GCA_019243895.1 Alphaproteobacteria bacterium | reverse complement strand
CGCCGCAAGAGTAAGGGAGGAAAGCGCGGTCACTATTCCATCACCTTCGGCACCAGGAAGCAGCCATGATCGGCGGCGGGGGCGTTTTGCAGCACGGCTTCCGGCTGCGTTCCGTCCGTCACCTCATCCTTCCGCCACGGCAGGCGCAGATCGGCCACGCTCACCATCTGCGGCACGCCTTGGGTGTCCACGGCGGCCAGCTGTTCGATCCACGTTAAAATAGCGGAAATCTCCGCCGCGTAATGCTCGGCTTCCTCCCCGCTCAGGCGCAGGCGGCTTAAATGGGCAATCTTGGCAACGGCGTCTTTGGTCAGCATAACAGCAGCGGATAGTAAGGATTGCAGGCGGCAAATCAAGCGGTTTTGGGGGAAATACGCGGCGGTGGCGCGGGCCGCGCTTCTCTGTTATGCTCGCTCCGTAAGGAGCCTCTATGATGTCCCGCCGGTGATTCTGCTGCAACCTTCGGCATTGCTGCCGCTCTTGCCACCGCAATCGCGCCTGCTGGGATTGGATGCCGGTGAAAAAACCATCGGCGTGGCGCTTTCCGATTCGCTGCGCACCATCGCCACGCCGCTGCTCACGCTTTCCCGCACTAAATTCCTGAAAGACGCGGAAAAGCTCAAGGCGCTCACGGACAAGCATGAGGTGGGCGCGCTGGTGCTGGGCTTTCCGCTGAACATGGACGGCACCACCGGCCCGCGCGCGCAAAGCGTGCGCACGCTGGCAGGCAGCCTGCAGCGCCATATCGCGCTGCCGCTGCTGCTATGGGACGAACGCATGTCCACCATGGCAGCGGAGCGCGTCATTCAAGAGGCATCGCTTTCCCGCGGCAAACGGGACGCGGTGGTGGATAAGCTGGCCGCCGCCTATATCCTTCAAGGCGCGCTGGATGCGCTGAATGCGCTAACCTAATCAGAAACATTGCACGGGCAAAATAGACGCTTTATCGTGCGGGCATATTTTCGCAGTGCATCGACATGATTTTTCTATTGGCTTACCTGCTGGGCTCCATTCCCTTCGGCTTCCTGCTTGCCCGGGCGGCAGGCATGGGAGACATCCGCGCCATCGGCTCCGGCAATATCGGCGCCACCAACGTGCTGCGCAGCGGGCATCGCGCGCTGGCGGCAGGCACGCTGGCGCTGGACATGCTGAAAGGCGCAGGCGCCGTCTGGTTTGCGCGCGTCCTTGCCCCCGCCTCTCCCGATCTCGCGCTTTGCGCCGGCTTTGCCGCCATGATCGGCCATATCTTTCCGATATGGCTGGGCTTTCGCGGCGGCAAGGGGGTGGCCACCGGCATCGGCACGTTCCTGGCGCTGCATCCCGTCTTCGGGCTTGGCGTGGGCGCGGTATGGCTGGCGGCGTTCGGCGTCAGCCGCATTTCCTCCGTGGCGGCCCTCGCCGCCTTTGCCACCGCCCCCTTGTGGGCGGCGTGGATTTCCGGACCGCATACGGCGGTTTATGCCCTGGTCGCGCTGGGGCTGGTGATCTTTACGCATCGCGCTAACATCCAGAGGCTGTTGCATGGCACCGAGCACCGCTTCCGCCGCAACCGCTGAAGCGCTGCCGCTGCCGCGCTTGGGTGCCATGCCGCTTGCCGGCGTGCTGCGACTGGTTCGCACGCCCAATGTGGGCCCCGTCACGTTCTTCCAATTGATCCGGCGCTACGGCTCCGCCGATGCGGCGCTGGAGCGCCTGCCGGAGCTTTCGTTGCGCGGCGGGCGGGCGCGGCCGCTGACGCCTTCCAGCATCTTCGACGCCCAGAAAGAACTGGATGCCGCCGCCCGCTTCGGCGCGCGCATGATTGTGTATGGCGGCGCGGAATATCCTTCGCTGCTGCATATGATCCCTGACCCGCCGCCGCTGCTGACGGTGACGGGAGACGCGGCGCTGTGGACCAAGCGCACGGTGGCGATGGTGGGCGCGCGCAATGCCTCCGCGAATGCTTGCGCGCTGGCGCAAAAGCTCGCCCGCGAACTGGGCGCGGAAGGCATTACCGTTGTCTCCGGCCTGGCGCGCGGCATCGACGCCTTCGCGCATAAGGGCGCGCTGGCCACCGGCACCGTCGGCGTCATCGCCGGCGGCATCGACACCGTCTACCCGCCGGAGAACGCGGAACTCTATGCCCAGCTGCGCGAGCGCGGCGCCATCATCACCGAGCAGCCCTTCCTGCAATCGCCTTTCGCCGGCGCGTTTCCCAGCCGCAACCGCATCATCGCCGGCATGAGCCTGGCCACGCTGGTGGTGGAAGCCTCGCCCAAATCCGGATCGCTGATCACCGCAAGACTGGCTTTAGAGCAGGGAAGAGAAGTGCTGGCCGTGCCGGGATCGCCGCTGGACCCCCGCGCGCGCGGATGCAACAGGCTGCTGAAAGACGGCGCGGTGCTGGTGGAGGAAGCAGCGGATGTGATCGAGGCACTGGGGCAGGCACGGCCCATCGGCACGGAAGATCATCCGCCCGCCTCCTACACCCTGCCGCCGCCCCGCTCCGTCAGCGAAGCAGAGCTGGCCGAAGCGCGGAAGCTGCTGCTGGCGCGCCTAAGCCATGTGCCAACGCCGGTGGACATGCTGGTGGCGCAATGTTCGCTGCCCCCGGGAGTGGCGCTCACCGTGCTGCTGGAGCTGGAACTGGCGGGACGATTACAGCGGCAGCCCGGCAACCGGGTGTGCTTGACAAGCGGGGCATAAATCCTCAACTGTTTACAAAGCGTCACTTTCCCATTAGTGACTAGCCACCCGCAACCGTGGAAACCGCATGCATACCGTTGTCGTCGAATCGCCGGCCAAAGCGCGCACCATCAACAAATACCTGGGCAAGGACTATCAGGTTCTGGCCAGCTACGGCCATGTGCGCGATCTGCCCGCCAAGAACGGCTCGGTGCTGCCCGAAGAAGATTTCCGCATGACCTACGAGGTGGACGCGGAAGCCAAAAAGCACATCACCGCCATCGCCAAGGCGGTGAAAGAATCAGATCACCTGTACCTGGCCACCGACCCCGACCGCGAAGGCGAAGCCATTTCCTGGCACATCCTGGAAGCGCTGAAAACCAGCCGCGCCCTGCCCAAGCACGTGGAAGTATTTCGCGTCACCTTCGACGAGATCACCAAGAAGGCGGTGCAGGAAGCCTTCGCCCACCCCCGCGCCATCGACATGGACCTGGTCAACGCGCAGCAGGCACGGCGCGCACTGGATTACCTGGTGGGATTCACGCTGTCGCCAGTGCTGTGGCGCAAGCTGCCCGGCAGCCGCTCCGCCGGGCGCGTGCAATCCGTGGCGTTGCGGCTGATCTGCGAGCGCGACGAGGAGATCGAGCGCTTCATCAGCCGCGAATATTGGGACATCAAGGCCGATCTGCTGGCGCAGAGCGGCTCGGCCGTTGAGGCGCGACTGATTGAATATCAGGGCAACAAGCTGGATAAATTCGCCATCCCCAATCAACGGGAGGCGGAGGCGATCGCGGCGGCGCTGCAACCTAAGCGCTATAGCGTCTCCAGCACTGAGGAAAAGCAGGTCAAGCGGCACCCCGCGCCGCCGTTTACCACGTCAACGCTGCAGCAGGAAGCTTCGCGCAAATTGGGATTCTCCTCCAAGCGCACCATGCAGCTGGCGCAGAAGCTATATGAAGGCGTCAGCATCGACGGCGAAACGGTGGGGTTGATCACCTACATGCGAACCGACGGCGTCTCCATTTCCGACGAGGCGCTGCACGCCACCCGCAAGCATATCGGCGAGCGCATCGGCAAGGAATACCTGCCGGCGGCGCCGCGCGCCTATAAGGTGAAGGCCAAGAATGCGCAGGAAGCGCACGAAGCCATCCGCCCTACCGACGTCACGCGCACCCCGGAAAAAACCAGGGGCGCGCTGGACCACGACATGGCGCGGCTTTATGAGCTGATCTGGAAACGCCTGGTGGCCAGCCAGATGGAAAGCGCGCTGTTCGACCAGTTGATCGTCGACATCGCCGCCGATGACGGCCAGGCGGTGCTGCGCACCAGCGGTTCCGTGATGCGCTTCGACGGGTTCTTGAAACTTTATCAGGAAGGCCGCGACGACGAGGAGGAGGGCGATGAAAACCGCCGCCTGCCGGTGCTGGCCAAAGGCGAAGGGATGACGGTGAAGGCCATCCGGCCGGAGCAGCATTTCACCGAGCCGCCGCCGCGCTATTCCGAGGCCAGCCTGGTCAAGAAACTGGAGGAGCTCGGCATCGGCCGCCCTTCCACTTACGCTTCCATCATTTCCGTGCTGCAAGACCGCGGCTATGTGAAGCTCGAGAAAAAGCGCTTCGTGGCGGAAGCGCTGGGCCGCATCGTCAGCGCTTTTCTTGTCAGCTTCTTCGAGAAATACGTGGAATACGGTTTCACCGCGGACATGGAGGAACAGCTCGACGATATTTCCGCCGGCAGCCGCGACTGGAAAGCGGTGTTGCGCGCTTTCTGGGGAGAGTTCTTCGACCGCATCGAGGAAAGCAAGAAGCTTTCCATCACCGAAGTGCTGGAAGCGGTGGACAAGCTGCTCGCTTCGTTTTTATTCGGAGCCGCCGCCGAAGGCAAAGACCCCCGCGCCTGCCCCGCCTGCGGCACGGGGCGCTTAAGCTTGCGCCTGGGGCGCTATGGCGCCTATATCGCCTGCTCGAATTACCCGGAATGCACGTATAAGCAGCAGGTGGGAGAGGCGTCGGCCGGCACGGAAAGCGAAGCCGACGGCGCCGCGCTGGCCCTGCCGAAATCATTGGGCACAGACCCGGAAAGCGGTGAGCCGGTTTCCTTGCGCAAAGGCCCTTACGGCCTCTATGTGCAGCTGGGGGAAGGCAAAACGCCCAAGCGCGCCAGCCTGCTTAAAACCATGCAGGCCGAGAACGTCACGCTGGAACAGGCGCTGGGCCTGCTCGCCCTTCCCCGCACATTGGGCGCACATCCGGATAGCGGCAAGCCGATCGTAGCGGGCACCGGGCGCTATGGCCCGTATTTGCAGCATGACGGCAAGTTCACCTCGCTGCCGCCGGAGGAAGACCCGCTCAGCATCGGTATCAACCGCGCCGTGGACATTCTTTCCGCCGCCCCCAAGGGCAAAGGCGGCGGGGCTCAGCCGCTGCGCGTGCTGGGGCCGCATCCCGATGACGGCACGGATATCGGGGTTTATCAAGGACGTTACGGGCCTTATGTGAAACACGGCAAAGTGAATGCCACGCTGCCGAAGGATGTCGCTCCCGAAACCGTGACGCTGGAGGAAGCGCTGCCGCTGCTGGCCGCCCGCGCCCAATCCTCCACCACCAAACGCAAAAAAAAGGCTTAGAGACAAGGCGTTATTATTCCCCGTCATCGAATCTTCATTTGCGCCTCCGTCCGCGCCGCGCTATTCTTAAACGATGTTTCAATGGCTTACTGACTGGCTGTTTCCGAAAGCTTCGCTGCCGCCCGCGGTGGTGACGCCACCCGCGCCGCCGCAGGCGCCAGTGATCGGCATCAGCGGCTCCAATAGCGATTCGCCTTCGGTGCGGGCGATGATGGCGATGGTGCGGACGCAAGGCGGAGTGCCGCTGTTTCTCGGCAACCATGCGGAGCGCGACCCGCGATCCGATCTTGCCAAGATCGACGCGTTGATGGTGATGGGCAGCGCTGACATTGATCCCGCGCTTTACGGCGAGAGCAAACACCCGAAAACCGATATCGATAAAGACCACGCACGCACGGCTTATGAATTTGCCGCGCTGAAAGAAGCCATCGCGCAGGGCATGCCGGTGCTTGCCGTGTGCGGCGGCGAGCAACGGCTGAACGTACTGCTGGGCGGCACGCTGCACCAGCACGTGCCGGATCTGGTTGGCGGCGAGTCCATGCACGCGCAGCAGGATGATGGGGTTCCTCCGTTCTGCCCGGTGCAAGTGATCCGCATGGAACCGGGTTCATGCCTGAGCGATATGGCGCGCGGCATTCGCAGCGTTTATGCGCCGGCGCACGCCGTACTGCCCGAAGGCGCGGTGGCAGAAAACAGCATGCATCACCAGGCGGTGAACCGCATCGGCGGCGGGCTGCGCCTGGCGGCACGCTCGGCGGACGGCATCATCGAGGCCATCGAGGCGGATCCCGCCGGGCCGTTCGGCAATCAGTTTTTGCTGGGTGTGCAATGGCATCCCGAATTCGGCGCCAGCGAACTGGGGCCGCGCATTGTGCAGGCCGCCGTAGATGCCGGGCAGTATTATGCCCAGTCGCAGCGGCGCTCTCATCCGCTATATCAGGCGGTGGAGGAATCCATGAAAAGCGCGTTGCCGTCAATGCGGGCCAAAACCGGTGAACCGTCGCTGGGGCGTGCAGCCTAGTTGCAATTGCTCGCGCCGGTGAGTATAGATTATGTATGCCCAA
>JAFATP010000173.1 GCA_019243895.1 Alphaproteobacteria bacterium | reverse complement strand
AGCACCAGGATGCCGGCGGCCGTCTTTTCCGCGAATCCCGTCTCGGGGCTTGCCGCCCACAAAAAGATCTGCACCGGCATGGCGGTTGCGGGGTCAAGCGCCCCGCGCGGCACGTCCGCTACGAAGGCGACCATCCCGATCAGCAGTAGCGGGGCGGTTTCCCCCAGCACGCGGGCAATTGCCAGGATGGTGCCGGTCATAATGCCGGGAAGGCTTAAGCGCAGCGTATGGTGCCATGCCACCTGCAGCGGCGAAGCTCCCAGCGCCAGCGCCGCCTGGCGGATGGAATCCGGCACGCTGCCCAGCGCCAGGCGCGTGGCGATGATGATAACGGGCATGGCCATCAGCGCCAGCGTCAGCCCCGCCACCAGCGTCGAGGAGCGGGGAATGCCCATCACGTTGATATACACGCCGAGGCCGAGCAACCCGTATACAATGGAAGGAACTGCCGCCAGGTTATTAATATTGACTTCAATGATATCCACCAGCCGCCCGGGCGGCGCGAATTCCTGCAAATATACCGCCGTCATCACGCTTAAGGGGAACGCCGCCGCCATGCAGATCAGCACGGTAAGCAGCGAGCCCGTCACGGCGCCGCCGAACCCCGCCTCCTCGGGTTCCCGCGAATCGCCCGTGGTGAGGAAGCGGGTATTCCACGTCTCGCGCAGCCTTCCCTCTGCGGCGAGCGTGCGGCCGATTGCGCGCTGCGCAGGGGTCAGCGCCGAAGCAGGAGAAGGCGCGGCATCCAATGTGCCTCTTTTAAGCGCCTGATCCAGTGCAGCGGCAACCGGCACCCACACCTCATGCGTGCCACCCGCCCACTCGGGGTGCTTCAGCAAGGCGTCGCGAAGAGCGTCGCCCACCGCCAGGCCGGGCAGCAATCCATACATCTCGCGGGTGCCGGGCGGCGGCGAGATGCCCTGAACATGCGCCTGCAACGCGTCTTCGGCCAAGCGCACGAAGCGCAGCGGCGAACGCCGGGCGGCCTCGGCGGCATCGTGCATGTCAACCCGCGCCAGATCGAAGCGAACAGGCAGCATGGCTTCGGCGCGCAGAAAGCCGGACGCCCCGCGAATAACCAGCATCCCCACCAGCAGGGCGAGCATCAGCAGTGCGAATGTCAGCGCCACCCTGCCATACCAGACAAAGCGCTTGTCGGCGCGGTGGCGCGCGCGCAGGCGGGCAGTGGGCAGAACGTGGCTCATGCAGAGGATGTTTTAGCAAATGGCGCGGAACCCGCCAATAGCTTATGCAGCCGCCCTATCAGAACGGCGGCCAGCGCCAACATCAGCAGATTGCGCGCGCGCCAGCCCGGCGGCCCTTCATACCATGCCTCCACGCGGTAATCGCCCGGCTGTTGGAAGCGCAGCCCTATCCTCCCATTGGCGGCGATAAAGCCTTGCGGCGCTCCTGGCGCGTAATCCTCCCATGCCACTGGGTCGCCGTTTACTTCCACGCGCCAGCCGGGAAAATAAAACTGGTTGATGCGCAGAACGCCCGCCCGCAGCATATGCACATTCAGCCTCAGGCGCTGGAACGTGCTCTCGGGCAGCACCTCCACCGTGCCGGCGCCGTTATTCATTTCCGCGGGGGGAATGGCTTTGGCCTGGCGGTTGACCAGACCGTGGAGATTCATGGTTTTGGGGTTAAACTCGCCGCTCATCTGCAAGCTCACAAATTCCCGCCGCTCGCGCTCGCTCATCAGCGGCGCGAAAGAAATCGCCGGCAGCGGTTCCGTATGACGGAAAACGGGCCAGGTGATGGCTTCCGGCAGCATCCAGCGAATCACGCCTTCCGTGGTGGTAAGCAAACGGAACGGCCCGCTGATTAGCAGGAGGAACCACACTGCGCCGATGCCGGCCGCAAGCCTCATCTCCCGTGGATAGCGGCGATGCCACTGGCGGAAGCGGAAACCCAGGTGGATATAAGCCAGCAGCTGCAACGTGGCGAGCACGGAATAAATCCGCCACGGAAACTGAATATATTTAAGCACCGGCCAAAGCAGGTACCATAGCGGAGCGGATAATGGGAGCATCATGAAAATGCCGATGGCATAGCATACCGCGGCGATGCGCCAGCGCGCGCCCTCCTGCCAGGCAAGCGCGAAGCCGATGGCGGCCACCGCGTGATAGCAAAATTTCAGGTGAAAGCCGGGCACGCCCACGACTTCGAAGAAGCCCTGGAAATTAGCCTCCGGGCTATAGCCGCCCATGAGCGCTCCTTGATAGAATACGGATGATTTCAGCTGCAGCAGCGTCCACCAGTAAGGTGCGCTGCACACCATGACCAGCGCAACCAGCAGGATTGCCTTTTCAGCGGCCTGCTTTCCCTCGACCCAGGCCAGAGCAAGCACTGCCGGCAGCCAGAATACCGCGACAAACGGATGCGATACCACCAGGAAAGCGGTGGTTAGCACGAATCCCGCGCCCGCGCGCATTGCCTGTTTGCCCGAATCGTGATCGCGCAGCGCGCATAAGCCGAAATAAAGGCTCCACGGGCATAGCAGCATTCCTTGCAGCTCGCTTAAATCGCCGCGCACAAATATCTCCACACTGATATACGGCGTAAAGAGATAAATCACGGCAAGGGCGGCACTGAGAAGAGGAGGATGGAACAGGCGCGCCAGGCGGTAAGCGCCCATGCCTGCAATCAGCAGCATCGCCACCAGCGACGCCCTGCACGCCGTGAGCAGATCAAAGACCCAGGTGAAAGGCAGCGAGAAGTAATAATAGCCGGGTTGATAAAAAACGAAGGTGGGATAACCATAGCCCCCCATCAGCTCCGGCAGCCAGCGCGGATAAAGCACCCCGGCGCTGATGGCGCGGGCGAAATATTGCAGCAGGTAGGGATAGCGCAGCCCGTCATGGCTTCCATACCACGCGCCTGGCGGCAGCACCAGCACCGGCCCGGCAACGAACAGTGCCGCCAGCGCAATCAATCCCATCGGCAGCCACGCGGATTTATTCATACCGCTCACGGTATTTTCTCACGATGATAAGCGCCGCCACGTTGAGCAGCAGCGTGATCACGAACAGCGCCAGGCCGAGCGCGAACGCCGCAAGAGTCTTTGCGTTGTCGAATGCCTGGTCGCCGGTCAGCAGCGAGACGATCTGCACCGTCACGGTGGTCACCGCGGCAAGCGGGTTCAGCGTAAGATTCGCGCTCAAGCCCGCCGCCATCACCACGATCATGGTTTCACCGACGGCGCGGGAAACCGCCAGCAGCACCGCGCCCGCAATCCCCGGCAGGGCGGCGGGCAGCACCACGCTGCGGATGGTTTCACTGCGCGTGGCGCCCAGGCCCAGCGACGCCTCCCGCAGGGAGCGCGGCACCGCCGCCAGCATATCGTCCGACAGCGAGGAGATATACGGAATCAGCATCACGCCCATCACCAGCCCCGCCGCCAGCGCGCTTTCCGCCGCCACCGGCAGGCCCAGCCGCCCGCCCGCCGCCACCAGCAGCGGCGAGACGGCCACCACCGCCACATAACCGTATACCACACTGGGAATGCCGGCGAGAATCTCCAGCAGCGGCTTGGCGATCGCACGGGTCTGTGGCGCAGCATACTCGGCGGTGTAGATGGCGGAGAACAGGCCCACCGGCACCGCCAGCGCCAGCGCGATCACCGTGATCAGCAGGGTTCCCGCCAGCAGCGGCACGACGCCGAACATCCCGGATGAGCCGCCCTGGTCGGCGCGCAGTGCAATCTGCGGGCTCCAGTGCAGGCCGAAAAGAAAATCACCGAGCGGCACCAGGCGGAAAAACCGCAGCGCCTCGAACAAAATAGAAAAAACAATGGCCAGCGTAACCACCACCGACACCAGGCACGCCGCCAGCAGCGCGGCCTTCACCAACCGCTCCATCCAGCAGACCATTCGCGTGCGGGCGAAGGAGGCTCTCATCCCTCCTCCTCATATAGCGGCAGATACACATTGAAAACGCTGCCCTTGCCCACCTCGCTGTCAATCGTAAGCACGCCGTGATGCCGCGCCAGCACGTGCTTGACGATGGCCAGGCCAAGCCCGGTGCCGCCCACTTTGCGCGTGCGCGCGGAATCCACGCGGTAAAACCGCTCGGTCAGCCGCGGCAGATGTTCCTTGGGAATGCCTTCACCCTGATCCTTCACCGAGAACAGCATCGCGCGCGACAGGTTGCGCATGGAAGGATCGGCGGGCAGATCGGAAACCAGCCGCAGCGACATCGTCACCTCGCTATCGGAGTTGGTGTATTTGATCGCGTTGGAAAGCAGGTTGCGCACCACCTGCGCCAGCTCCGATTCGTCGCCGCGCACGAAGGGCAGGTTATCTGCGGCCTTCATGCGCACCGTCACGTTCTTCTGCTTCAGCGCCCATTCGAAGTGCTGCTTCTCCGCGCGCACCATGCGCGCCATGTCCACCTTGCCGGTCGGCGTGTTATGCGCGTTCATCTCAATCTTGGAAAGCGACAGCAGATCATTCACCAGCTTGGACATGCGCTCCGCCTGCTCCGCCATTACCTTCAAAAACTCGTCGCGCGCCTTGGGATCGTCCTTGGCCGGACCGCGCAGGGTTTCCACGAAACCGATGATGCTGGCCAGCGGCGTGCGGATTTCATGGCTGGCATTGGCCACGAAATCGGCGCGCATGCGCTGGATGCGCTTCTGCTCGGTGATGTCGTTCAGTGTGATCACCAGCGAGATGCCGCCTTCGGACGGAATGGGGAAGCGCTCAATGATGGCCTGAAAATCGCGGTTGATCGGCTCGTCCAGAAAAAATTCTACCTGCTGCCCGCGAAAATCCTCCAGCACGATGGCCACCGCCTGCTTCAGCTTGGGGCTGGGAATGATCTCCAGCAGCCGGCGGCCGGCCAGATTCTGGCCGAAAATGGCGCGTGCGGCGCGGTTAGTGCGCACGATGATGGTGTCCTGGTTGGTCATGATGAGGATATCCGGCAGCGTATCCACCAGGATCTCGCGCTCGGTGATGACCGTTTCCATTTCCTGCTTCTGGCGGTCCCACGTGCGCTGCAATCGCGCAAACGCATCCGACAGCGCGGCGAAATTGCTTAGGAAGCGCAAATCCGGCGCGCGCGTGCGCTTGTCATGCGCCAGGTCGGAAACATACCGCGTCAGCGACGTCATGTTACTGAGCAGCGGCAGCACATACAGCCCGCAAAGCGCCGCCACCGCCAGGTAGCCGCAAATGAAATAAGCGAAGTCCAGCGCGTTGATGAGGGTGAGCGTCGCCAGCACCACCAATGCCGGCAGCGACGCCACCACGATGGCTTTCAGCAGCGAGGAGGCGGTGATATTCTGACCGGAGATGAGCATTTATCTCTATTTAGCGGAAAGGCGGCGCGCCCGCAACGCCGTTAACAGGCGCTTCCTCCACCCCGCAAAGGGGCTTTTGAGCATTATAAATGCAGCGCGGCGGCGTCCCCGCCCTTTAGCTGCGTGACCGTGGCATGCTCCGCCGGGTTGTCCTGCCCGGAAGCCCAATCCTTGACCACCGCTTCGGCGGCATCATTGCAAAAAGGCAATGCCTGACAATAATGATGGCGGCCCATAATGCGGTCCAGCGATAAGTCGCGAATGCGGGCGCT
>JAFATP010000129.1 GCA_019243895.1 Alphaproteobacteria bacterium | reverse complement strand
AAATGGTCTGTCGTTCCGGTTCGTAAGACGAACGGCTTCATCCCATTGGTTATATTCTTGTTCTATTTTCATGAGTTCGGGGGGTGGAGAGTCTTTAAAGTGGTTATACCGCAGATCGCTAAAGTGCATGCTAACGTTCATTAAATCAGCGGTAATAAATTCATTTTGTCTATACGCTGGCTTTGTAATTTTATCCACTATCTGGCGGAGTTCAATGGTAGGTTCTGCCAGTGCCCGCATTTTTTCGCTGATAAAAGGCACCACCTTAAGAAAGTTCTCCAGCACTACAGTGGGCGGCGTGGTTTTAATAGCAGCCATAGCGTCCTCAAAGGCTTTCCCGGTGTTTATTTCAGCGCGTCCCTTCGATGCTATCCGTGCATCGATCTGTTCCGTATGATTTCCTAAAAAACGTTGCATAAGTTTATCCATGTCGCCGGGCTTGAACAGGAAGAAAGATAGCTTCGGAGGGTCGTCATAAAGATGGGGCTCAGTAGCTAGAGCGAATCCAACGCGCTCGGTTTCTACGGGGTCAAGCTGTCCATCCTTCCCGGCGAAAAGCAAGAGCGCTTCCGTAAAAGCCTTGGCATTTCTCATTTCCTGCAATTCACGTTGATTGCGGTAGTAATCTTCCATTTCCCAGCCCGGAGATCCGCCGCCTTTATATGCCTTAAGCTCAGCAATTTTTGCATCCACCGCATCGTTGACTGCATGTGCGATAATAAATAGTTCAGCGAATGCTTCTTTGGATGGATCAGGCATGTTTAATCTGAATGATAGGCGGTGACGGTCTAATTTTAGTTCAACGAGGTAAAGTAATAGTGAATTATGAAGTAATTATTCTATAAGCGGTATAGCGTTGATTGAAATCATTATTCTGTACATCCGCATGAGCTAAGCCGCCTATTGACGTCTCCTTTCGATTCATGCTCTACATAAAGTTCGGCAAAGGCCGTATCATTCACAGGAGGAGTCATGCCTAAACAACAAACCCGCGTCGGCGGCATCGCCGGCGACCAATTGAAAAGCGTCATCGAGCGCATTGAGCGTTTGGAAGAAGAAAAAGCGGCGCTTTCCGCCGATATCCGCGATGTATTCGCCGAAGCCAAGGGCAACGGCTATGACGTGAAGGCGCTGCGCCAGATCGTTAAAATCCGCAAGATGGACGCGCATGAGCGCTATGAGCAGGAGGCCGTGCTGGACACCTATCTCCGCGCGCTCGGCATGGTGCCGGAAGCGGACGAAATGGAAGCGGCTTAAAGGCGGATAATCAGATGTTGGAGAATAAGAGGGCGGGCGCGGATGCATCAGCCGATCATCCGTCATCCCGTCTTCACGCCACTCCTTCGTCTCTTGAGCAAACGGTGGCGGAGCACCTGCGGCGTTATTTCGCGGCGCATGAAGGCAGCGCGCCGCCGCCGGGCCTGCACGGGCGCATTCTGGCGTGCGTGGAGCGTCCGCTGATTGCGGCGGCGCTGCACGCCACCGCCGGCAATCAGGTGAAAGCGGCGCATTTGCTGGGCCTCAACCGCAACACGCTGCGCAAAAAGATGCAGGAGCTGGGGGTGGACGCGCCCGGCGCCCGCCGGCGCGCTTAAATAATATCGGGTTTTCTGAGCTCACTGGTGCGGGTGGATTGCGCCCGCGTAATATGCTACTGCTGCTGCCGATGAGCGAGTCGACCACTTTGGAGAACGGGGAACCGCCGCCCTTCCGGCTGCGCCGCCTGGCAGACCCGCTGCTGGGCTTAAGCGCGCTGGCGGCGCTGGCGGTGGCCGGCACGTTGCTTGCCATCGGCGGGCGCGGCGGCATCGTGAATGCGCTGTCCGGGCCGGGCGGGCCGGAGCCGAGGCGCGTGGTGATGCTTCTGCTGGCGGATATCGCGGTGCTGGCGGCGCTGGCTGGACTGATCATTTGGCGCATCCGCGCGCTGCGCATGGCGCGCCTGCCGCCTGGCGCGCGCTCGCGCCTGCAAACGCGGGTGATCCGCACCTTCAGCCTGGTCACCGTGCTGCCCACCGTGGCGATCTCGGTGTTCTCCGCGCTTTTCTTCAATTTAAGCGTCGAGGCCTGGTTCAATGACCGGGTCAGCACGGCAGTAAACGAATCGCTGGCCGTGGCGGAAGCCTATCTGGAAGAGCATCGCGAGAATATCCGCATGGCGGCGCTCTCCATGGCGGCGGACCTCAACCGGTACAGCGATCTGGCGGTGGCGGACCCCATCGAGTTCAACCGCATCGTGTCGGCGCAGGCGGCCAGCCGCGAGCTGACGGAAGTGGTGGTGTTCCAGCATAACCGCATCATCGCCCAAGGGCGCTTGAGCTTTTCCATCGCGTTCGAGAGCCTGCCGATGAGCGCCATCGAGCAGGCGGCGGCCGGCCAGGTGGTGATCCTGCAGAGCGCTTCGGGCAATGAGGAAAAAGTGCGGGCGCTGGCCAAGATCGACGCGCTGCCGGACACGTATCTGCTGGTGGGGCGGCTGGTGGATGAAAAAGTCATCGAGCACATGGAAAACACGCAGGGCGCGGTGGCGGCGTACCGGGAGCTGAAAGCCAATCTGAAGCGGCTGCAATGGACGTTCTCGGCGATGTTCGTGGCGCTGGCCCTGGTGGTGCTGCTGACGGTGATCTGGTACGGGCTGGTGTTCGCCTCGCGCCTCACCATGCCGATTGCGCGGCTGGCGGCAGCGGCGGAGCGGGTGCGCGCCGGCGATTACACGGCGCGCGCCGAGGCGGAGCAGGGTAATGACGAGCTCTCGGCGCTGACGCGCATTTTCAACCGCATGGTGGAGCAGTTGCAATCGCAGCGCACGGAGCTGATCGAGGCCAATCGCCAGCTTGATGAACGCCGGCGTTTCTCGGAGGCGGTGCTGGCAGGCGTTTCGGCGGGGGTCATCGCCCTTTCCGCGGAGAAGCGCATCGTGCTTTCCAACCGTTCCAGCGCGGCGATCCTGCGCGAAAACGAGAGGCTTGAAGGGCGCGCGGCGGCGGAAGTGCTGCCTGGTATTCATGAGCTGCTGGCGGAGGCGGAGGCGGGCGGTTCGGCGCAGAGCAGCATCACGCTGCCCAAGGGCGGCGAGACGTTGACGCTGCATGTGCGCGTCAGCATCGAGCGCGCCGCCAACGGCGCCATCGACCGCTACATCGTCACGTTTGACGACATCACCCCGCTGGTGGCGGCGCAGCGCCAGGCCGCATGGAGCGACGTGGCGCGCCGCGTGGCGCATGAGATTAAAAATCCGCTCACTCCCATCGCGCTCTCCGCGGAGCGCCTGAAGCGTAAATACAGCAAATTCCTCTCCGGCGAGGACGCGGAGAGTTTCACGCGCTACGCGGAAACCATTTCCCGCCACGTCGCGGATATCGGGCGCATGGTGGAGGAGTTCGTCTCCTTCGCGCGCATGCCGGGCGCGGTGATGAAGCCGGAGGCGCTGGAAAGCATCGTGCGCAAGGTGGTGTTCTCGGAGCAGGTGGCGCATCCGGACATTGCCTATCGCCTGGAAAGCGCGGCGGCGGATTCCACGGTGCTGTGCGATGAGCGGCAGATTGCCCAGGCGCTAACGAACATCCTTAAAAACGCGGCGGAGGCCATCGAGGGAATGCAGCGGGATGAGCCCAAGGGCGAAATCGCCATCGCGCTGCGGCAGGAGGGCGACGCGGTGATCGTGGAGGTGGGGGATAACGGCCCCGGTTTCCCGCCGGATCAGATCCACCGCATGCTGGAGCCGTATGTGACCACCCGCACCAAGGGCACCGGGCTGGGATTGGCGATCGTGAAAAAGATTGTCGATGAGCATAAGGGCAACCTGCAGATAGCTAACGGGCCGGGGCGGGGCGCGCGTATTGTGCTTTCCTTTCCGCATTACTGTGATATAAATGCCACCGATTAATGCAACACATGGCCCTATGACTGCAGACATTTTAATCGTTGACGACGAGGCGGATATCCGGGAGCTGGTGTCCGACATTCTGCGCGACCATCATTATTCCACCCGCACCGCCAAGGACAGCGATGCCGCGCTGCACGCCATCTCCGAGCGCGTGCCGTCGCTGCTGATCCTGGATATCTGGCTGCAGGGCAGCGAGCTGGACGGCCTGGGCATACTGGAGCTGGTGCGGCGGCAATATCCCGCGCTGCCGGTGATGATGATCAGCGGCCACGGCAACATCGAAACCGCGGTGGCGTCCATCCGCATGGGGGCGTACGATTTCATTGAAAAACCGTTCAAGGAAGACCGCCTGCTGCTCACCGTTTCCAAGGCGCTGGAAATGGCCCGGCTGCGGCAGGAAAATCACGAGCTGAAATCCCGCGCCGCCGTGGATATCCAGCTCACCGGCTCTTCCCAGGCCATCGCCCAGGTAAGAAATGCGCTGGAAAAAGTGTCTCCCACCGCCAGCCGGGTGCTCATCACCGGCGCCGGCGGCACCGGCAAGGAACTGGCGTCGCGCATCATCCATGCCAATTCTCCGCGCAGCGGCGCTCAGTTCGTGGCGCTGTTCGCCGCCGGGCTTTCGCCGGACAAGGTGGACGAAGAGCTGTTCGGCGCGGAGGCGGCCAGCCGGCCCGGTTATGTAGAGAAGCTGGGCGCATTCGAGCGCGCGCACGGCGGCACCCTGTTCATCGACGAGGTGGCGGAGCTGCCGCTGGAAACGCAGGCGAAGATTCTGCGCGTGCTGCAGGAGGGCGCGGTGATGCGCGTCGGCAGTACCCGCAAGGTGGAAGTGGACGTGCGGGTGATCGCCGCCTCCAGCCGCAACCTGCAGGAGGAGATCGCCGCCGGCCGTTTCCGCGAGGAGCTTTTTTACCGCCTGAGCGTGGTGCCGCTGCGCATGCCTTCCTTGCGCGAGCGGCGCGAGGATATTCCCGCCCTCTGCCGTCATTTCCTGAAGCGTGCCGCCGACACCAACGGCCTGCCGGTGCGCGCGCTGGCGGAAGACGCGCTGGCCATGCTTCAGGCATATGCCTGGCCGGGCAACGTGCGCCAGCTGCGCAACATGATGGAATGGCTTTCCATCATGGCGCCGGGAGACGCCACCGTTCCCATCGCGGCTTCGCAGCTGCCGCAGGATATTCTTTATTCCAACCCGCTGCTGGCGCGGCCGGACGTGAACGCCGACATCATGGCGCTGGCGCTGCGCGAAGCGCGCGAACTGTTCGAGAAGCAATATCTGGCGGCGCAGATCGAACGCTTCGGCGGCAATATTTCCAAGACTTCGGCGTTCGTCGGCATGGAGCGCTCGGCGTTGCACCGCAAGCTGAAAATCCTCGGCATCTATACCCCGGAAGACAAGGTGGAGAAGCTGGAAAAGGCGGGGTAGGCGCGCATTAGCGCCGAAATAACCTATGGGTAACACGTACGATCCCGAAATAAGCGCCGAGGCGCTTAGGCGATATTTTGAACAGAAAATCCGGCTCTTTTCCGGCAGCATTGCACATGTGCACCACAGTGAAGGGCATCCGCATACCGGTCAGGTGACTTATAACAGCGCATTTATAATGCCTGGCGGCTGCGATGAGGCGTATCAATGGCTGACGGAATTAAGAAAGATGTTTGGCAAGAGCGTTGAGTTCCTTTCCCGTGACTGGTTCGCTGCTCATCAAGGCGATTCTGCTTCCCTTAAAATTCAGGTGTGTCATCTGGATGAGGCGGTGGAATTGGTCAGACAGCATGATAAGGACTCGTTCATGCCCCATATGCAGGATGCGCAGGCGGAAGCCTTGATGAAAGCAAAGGATCATAATCCGCCGCCAGTTAACCGCTGTTTTCCCACTCCGCAAATCAAACCAGAATCCACTCAAAAAATGACGAAGGGGAAATTCCCTCCCGATTTCAGTGATAATTAACCCATCGGCAGCATGTTTTTTAAGCCGCCGCGCATCAGGCCCTTGGCGCCGCCCAGCTTGCGCATTTTCTTCATCATGTCTTCCATTTGCTGAAACTGCTTCATCAGCCGGTTCACCTCCGGCACGGTGACGCCCGCGCCCTTGGCGATGCGGATGCGGCGGGAGGCATTCAGCAATTTCGGAAACTTCCGCTCGCGCGGGGTCATGGATAGGATGATGGCTTCCTGGCGGGAGATCATGCTTTCGTCGATCTTGGCGTCTTTCAATTGCGCCTGCATCTTGCCAATGCCCGGCAGCAGCGACAGCATGCCGGAAACGCCGCCCATCTTGCGGATCTTGCGCAAGTGATCCAGCAGGTCGTCCAAATCGAACTGTCCCTTCTGCATGCGCGCCGCCATGGCTTCCGCTTCATCCTGGCTCACCATCTGCGAGGCTTTTTCCACCAGCGACACCACGTCGCCCATGTCCAGGATGCGCCCGGCGATGCGCTGCGGGTGGAACTCCTCCAGCGCGTCAAGTTTTTCGCCCACGCCGGCGAATTTAATCGGCTGGCCCGTGATCTGCCGCATGGACAGTGCCGCGCCTCCGCGGGCATCGCCGTCCAGCCGCGTCAGCACGATGCCGGTGATGCCGATCTGCTGCGTGAAGGCCTGCGCGATGTTCACCGCGTCCTGCCCGGTCAGCGCATCGGCCACCAACAGTGACTCCGCTGGCTGCGCCAGCGCTTTGATCTGCCGCAGCTCCTCCATCAGCGCTTCGTCGATGTGCAGCCGCCCGGCGGTGTCCAGAATCAACACGTCATAGCCGGAAAGCCGGGCCTCTTTCAGCGCGCGCTGCGCGATGGCAAGCGGCTGCTCTCCGGGCATGACGGGCAGCGAGGGCACGCCCGCGGCCTGCGCCGCCTGCTCCAATTGCAGTTGCGCCGCCGGGCGGTACACATCCAGCGACGCCACCAGCGTTTTCTTGTGCTGCCGCTCCTTCAGGCGCTTGGCGAGCTTGGCGGTGGTGGTGGTTTTGCCGGAGCCCTGCAGGCCGCACATCAGGATCACCGCGGGCGGCGGCACGTTCAGGTTCAACGCGTTATGCTCCGCTCCCAGCAACTCCGCCAGATGGTCCTGCGTCAGCTTGATCACCATCTGCGCCGGGGAGACGCTTTTGACCACTTCCGCTCCCAGCGCTTTTTCCTTCAGCGAGGCGACGAAGCTTTTCACCACCGGCAGGGCGACATCGGCCTCCAGCAGCGCGATGCGCACTTCGCGCATGGCGGCATCGATATCCGCTTCGGTGAGCAGGCCCTTGCGGCGCAGCTTGTCGAACGCGCCGGTGAGCTTGGAGGAGAGGCTGGCGAACATGCGCTAGTCATACGCTATCGGGCTGCTGCGATCAACTGCTACAGCGCAGGCAGCGCGGGATGCCAAGGTAAATTTAGACTGGTAATTGTATATCAACTGCTATATAATGCTATACAAATGGATAGCAACGCAGGGAACAGTAAGAGGGCAATTTTATGGCAAGTGAGCAAATCAGCATTCGCATTGATACGGCTACTAAGGCAGCGGCGGAAAGGGTGTTTAACGTGCTGGGATTGTCGGCCACCGACGCCGTCCGCATGTTTTACCGGCAGGTTGCCTTGCAGCGCGGCTTGCCTTTTGCTGCCAAAATACCTAATGCTGAGACAAGGGCCGCCATCGAGGAACTGGATGCCGGCAAGGGCAAAAAATCCAGCCTCAAGGAATTCAAAGCATATTTGGCGTCCATCGCCGAATGAGAGATGTTGTCCAGTCCGGCGCATTTGCACGTGATCTCCGCAGGCTGGTAAGGCGTGGCAAGGATTTAGCGAAACTCTACGCGGTGGTGGAGCGCTTGGCCAAAGGCGAGGCGCTCGCCGTCAGGCATAAGCCTCATCCTCTCAAAGGAGAATGGCAGCCGAAATGGGATTGCCACATTGAAGCGGACTGGGTATTGATTTACGAAGTGACCCAAGATGCGGTTAAGCTTGCCAGAACCGGCACCCACTCGGATTTATTTTAAGCAATCGAGCGTGCGGGCGGCAATAGCCTGACAGCGGCGATACTGGCGGCGGCGATGGCGGCTCCCCCCAGCGCGTCCACCAGGTAATGCCCGCCCTGGCTGAATACCGAGACGATCATAATGGCGTTCAAGCCCACCGCCACGCCGAAAATAATCCGGTGCAGCGCGCGCGCCGCGTAGGCCACCAGCACCGCCGCCGCCACGTGGAATGAGGGGAAGGTGATCAGTCCCTGCATTTCCTCGATGGCCAGCGAGCGCAATTCATTGGCGCGCAGGCCGAGCAGGTGCGTCTCGTGCACCCGCGCGGCGGCGGGGCTGATGGAAAGATGGTTCACGTCGATATCGTAATAGATGTAGCCGCCCACAGCGGGCAGCAGGCAGGCGAACATGCTGCATACGATGGCGCTCAGCATGAACGCCAGCAGGTAACGCTGCAATTCGGTGAATTGCTTGATGCCCGCAAGCGCGATCACCAGCAGCAATTGCTGCGGCATCAGCGTCATGTAAATACCGGCGAGAACCGTATTGACCCTGATATGCCGCGTCAGCCATTCGATATGCGCCCGCCAGTCAAACCCCAGCGCGTGGTCGAACGCGATCAACTGCGCGTCCACCAGCGGAAAGGGGAGGCTAACGAACAGATAGCTGAGCACCGCCATGGCGGGCGCGAACAGCATAAGCTGGAGAATGGCCACCATCAGTTCGGTGATGCGCCGGTCGCGTCGAATGTAATGATAAAACAGCGCGCCGGTAGCCAGAATCACCGGCATGCGCAGCAGCGGCAGAGAGCCCTGCCAGCGCATCGAAAACCCCGCCGCCAGCATCCATAGCGCATCCGCGATGTAAACGGCGGCCAGCACCAGCCACACGGCGGCGGGAAGGCTTATGCGCAAGGGCGTAGAATGTGTAAAAAACACTCGCAAGCGGAGCTAGCGGGCAATAGCGGTGGAGACTCTCTGGAACTTTGCGCTTACATTGGTGCCGATCGACGTGACGGCGCCGATGATAACAATCGCGATAAGCGCGGCGATCAGGCCGTATTCGATGGCGGTGGCGCCGGATTCGTCCTTTATCAACTTTCCGAGGTTTTTCATGGATAAATGGGGACAGTTGGAGGAGTGAATACGGATCAATAAGGCTGAAACCAGTCTAGCAGGTCTTCAAAAAATTACAAGCTGCACATGAAACTCAATCGATCAACAAGGACTTCTTCATCGACTTCTTCATCATCCGGCACGGAAGCGCGGGAGGCATGGCAAAAAACAACCCCGCAAGCGGTGAGGCTTGCGGGGTTGCAGACGTACAGCGGAAGTTAGCGGCCGATAGCGGTGGCGACGCTCTGGAACTTCGCGCTGATGTTGGTGCCAAGCGCCGTTACGGCAGCGATGATCACCACGGCGATAAGCGCCGCGATCAGGCCGTATTCGATGGCGGTGGCGCCGGATTCGTCTTTCATCAGTTTGACTAAAGTTTTCATGAGTAGAATTCTCCTAAGAGATGGTTGAAAAACGCTGATCAATATCAGCTAGTATTAATTCTATCATGCCTGGAAAAGGATTGCAAGCATCAAATATGCATTTTATTTAGATAAAACAACGAGTTTTATATTAATATTTTCTTAAAATTTTATCGAAATTCTCCCGCAGGCCTTAACGCGTCGGCATGGCGGCGATCAGATGATAATATCCAGTGCTTAAATTATCGGTGACGGCCATGAACGCAAGGATGGCGACGACGGAGATCAATGCGGCGATAATGCAATATTCGATCGAGGTGGTTCCGTCGTTTCCCATACTCTATTATTGATCCACCTTCTTAATTTTTCCTTTACGGCACCACAGGCGCTCCAGCGCGGCGAACCCTTCCTGGATCAGTGCCACCGCCGCTTCCACGCGGCAGGCGTGAGCCGCGCTCATGCTTTCCCGCGCCGCCAGCCAGAACGGCCGCTCATTGAAGATGCACAAAGAAAGAACGGAGGCGGCCTGAGCGGGGCGCAGATATTTCAGGGCTGCCTGATATTCCATTTCCCGCGCCTCCCGCCACGCCGGATCATCCGGCCGGATATCCATGCCGCCGGCATGTGCGGTATCCAACGCCCGCACGCCGGGCGCACCGTAACGCAGGGTATAGAGCCAGCGCAAATGAATTCCGCACCAATGCTGTTGCGGCGTGAGAATGCCGCGCGCCAGGCATAAATCCAGGGTTTCCATGGTCAGCCCCGCAGCCCGCTTGGCAGCGAGTTCGGGGGTGCCCGGGTCATGCTCCGGCCGGTGCTCGCGCAGCCTGCCGCGTCGCCGCGCCATCAGCATGGCTCCTGTGCGGCCGCCGCTTTGGCCTTCGCGCCGGAGGGCGCCCGCCACTGGCAGTTTCTGCGCAGCGCTTCGCGCACCGTCCGGCAGACATATTGAGGGTCCAGCCCGGCATAATCGCACACGGTGAAAAAATCGCGCTGATGCAAGGTCAGCCATTGCAGCGCCTGATGCCGGTGGTGGCGGATCTCCGCCTTGTGCGAGCGGTTGGCGGCATCCATCAGCGCCTGGAGAATCACGGCGCGCCACAGCGCCTGGATGCCGCGCGCGCCCGGCGGAATCGCCGGTTCGGAGTCAACCGGTGGCGGGTCTCTCAATATCGTTTTTAAGATATATCCTGAATCGCGGGTATCGGACATCCTAGTTTTCTCCCATCTTGCGCTGGTTTTTGCAGACATGCGTCACTAAAGCCTTGCGGCTTTATATGGGATATATCCTAAAAAACCGAAAGCGGAAGAGGAAAAATGCGGCGGAAGAGGAGTTTCTAGAAAACCAGCGCGATCGCATTCGGGAAGGAGCGTCAGCCCCAATCCCGATTGCGATCGCTATCCCGGATGGGTATAGAGGTCCGCACCCAGCCCTCGTATTCGTTCCATGTGCAGCCAGTCCGGCAGCAGGTGAGGGCGCACCGGCACCTCGGCGATCAGGCGCATACCGGTGATCCTGTAGGCCGGGTATTCCTCTTCCTCCTCCGCGTCAAATTCCTGCTCCTCCTCGCTGTAATCGATGGCGTCGTCCAGTTCCATCGGGTTGGCGTGAGGATCGTGGATAACGGTGCCATCCACTGCGGCGGCGCGTTCGGCCTTGGCCAGCACGTATGGCGGAAGGGAGAATAACGGCAAGCCGAGCCGCCGTATCTGCTCTGCCACGTTGGGCGAAAGCACCACGCCGTTGATAACGGCGCTGCCCTCGGCCAATCGGGTGGGCGCGATTCGTTCTTCCTCCTCCGCTCCCGGCGGATCGAGCGCACGGCGCCGCGACCCGCCGAACCACAGGTCCAGCAGTGTTCCAAGCATATAATTCTCCTCAATTAGCACCTTACCAATCCGCTAAAAGCGCGTGTGTGACGTTTACTGGAAAGCGCATGTGACAATGCCGTGACAATAACGGTTCGGGATAAATCCAACTTTTCCCCTTCCCGCCCGCCGCGATCCGGGTATCCTGAAGGAAACAAAAGGAGGGAAACCATGATCGACCAACTGCACGCGGTTCAGGAAACAGCCGCGCCGTCCGCTGCCAAACCGCTGCCGGCGCC
>JAFATP010000096.1 GCA_019243895.1 Alphaproteobacteria bacterium | reverse complement strand
TATATCATTAAAAAAGTATTATACCATCCCTCTTTTGCGGGGTCTGCCCCCTGGTGGTGGCAACCGGGGGAGGCGCTGTGCACAACCCATGCATCCCGGCGCAATGCTGCGGTAACGGAAATCTCTTCTTTATGGGTCGTTTATCACGCGCTTGTTTACTTCGTCGCGGGCCATTGTTATGGTGCGGCTTTTCGGAAAGCAATGTACGAATGAAACTGATCGCGTGCAATAGCAATCATCCGCTGGCGGAAGCGATGGCGGACCAGCTCGGCCTGAAGCTGACGCAAACCACGGTGCGGCGGTTCCCTGACCAGGAAGTATTTGTTGAGGTCCATGAGAACGTGCGCGGTGAGGATGTGTTTGTCATTCAGTCAACCAGCTTCCCCGCCAATGACCATATCATGGAGTTGCTGGTGTGCATGGATGCGCTGCGCCGCGCCTCCGCCCGCCGCATCACCGCGGTGGTGCCTTATTTTGGCTACGCGCGGCAGGACCGCAAGGTGGGGCCGCGCACGCCGATCACCGCCAAGCTTGTTGCCAATATCATCACCTCGGCGGGCGCTGACCGCGTGCTGACAATGGATCTGCACGCCGGGCAGATTCAAGGATTCTTCGATATCCCGCTGGATAATCTCTATAGCTCGCCGGTGATAGCGCGCGACATTCAGGAAAAATTCAAGGAACGTAATCTCGTGGTGGTTTCGCCCGACGTGGGCGGCGTGGTGCGCGCCCGCGCGCTGGCAAAACGCATCGGCGCCGACCTCGCCATCGTGGATAAGCGCCGGGAGCGGGCCAGCGTCTCGGAAGTGATGAACATCATTGGCGAAGTGAAAGAGCGCGACTGCATCCTTTACGACGATATCGTCGATTCGGCAGGCACATTGTGCAATGCCGCCGAAGCGCTAATGAAAGAAGGCGCCGCCAGCGTATGCGCGTATGTCACGCATGGCGTGTTCTCCGGGCAGGCGTTGCAACGCGTGCAAGCCTCCGCGCTGGATTTCCTGGCGGTGACCGACACCATTCAGGCCAGCGATAACCAGCAGCACACTCCCAAGGTGCGCGTCTTAAGCATGGCGCCGCTGTTGGCCGAAGCGGTGAAGCGCATTAGCGAGGAAGCGTCGGTTTCCAGCCTGTTTGATTAACGCCTGTCGAGTTTACCGGCCGATTCTGCATTTCCGCCCGTGAAAGACGCGAAATAAAGCGAAACTGCATAGTTTCGGTTGCTTATTGCCCCTAATTCTTATAGCACGGGCGGCCTATGACCCATCTTCGCAATATCGCCATCATCGCTCACGTCGATCATGGAAAGACCACGCTGATAGACCAGATGCTGCGCCAGAGCGGCACCTTCCGCGCCAATCAGCAGGTGGCGGAGCGCGCGATGGACAGCAATGACCTGGAGCGCGAGCGTGGCATCACCATTCTCGCCAAATGCACCTCGGTGACGTGGAACGGCACCAAGATCAACATCATCGACACGCCCGGCCATGCGGATTTCGGCGGCGAGGTGGAACGGGTGCTCTCCATGGTGGACGGCGTGGTGCTGCTGGTGGATGCCGCCGAAGGCCCCATGCCTCAGACCAAGTTCGTGCTGATGAAGGCGCTTGCTTTAGGATTGCGCCCCATCGTGCTGATCAACAAGGTGGACCGGTCGGACGCGCGGGTGGACGAGGTGCATAACGAGGTGTTCGACCTGTTCGCGGCGCTGGACGCCAGCGAGGAACAGCTGGATTTCCCCACGCTCTACGCCTCCGGGCGGAACGGCTGGGCGGTGGCCGATCTGAAGGAACCGCATGAGAATCTTGACGCGCTGTTTGAATTGATCCTGCGCCACGTGCCGCCGCCGGAGGCCGATGAAAGCGCGCCGTTTTCCATGCTGGCCACCATCCTGGAGGCGGATAATTTTCTGGGGCGGGTGCTGACGGGGAAGGTGTATAGCGGCAAAATCCGCGTCAACAGCAATGTCAAGGTGTTACGGCTGGATGGTAATGCGGTGGAGCAGGGAAGGCTGACGAAGCTGCTGACCTTCCGCGGATTAGAGCGGGTGACGGTGGAAGAAGCGGTGGCGGGAGATATCATCGCCATCGCGGGACTAGAGGAAGCCACCGTCGCCGACACCATCGCCAGCCCGGAGCTTGCCGCGCCGGTGAAGGCGAACCCCATCGACCCGCCGACCATGGCGGTGACCATCGGCGTCAACGATTCGCCGCTGGCGGGCACGGAGGGCAGCAAAGTGACCAGCCGCATGATCCGCGACCGGCTGATGCGCGAGGCGGAGGGCAACGTGGCCATCCGCGTGTCTGAGAGCGAAAGCAAGGATAGCTTCGAAGTGGGCGGCAGAGGCGAGTTGCAGCTCGGCGTGCTGATCGAAACCATGCGGCGCGAGGGATTTGAGCTTTCCGTGTCGCGCCCGCGCGTGCTGTTTCAGAAAGACGAGGAAGGAAACCGGCTGGAGCCGATCGAAGAAGCGCAGATCGACGTGGACGAGGAGCATAGCGGCATCGTGGTGGAGAAGCTCTCGCTGCGCAAGGGCGACCTGGTGGAGATGCGGCCTTCCGGAGGCGGTAAGGTGCGGCTAACCTTCCACATCCCCTCGCGCGGGCTAATCGGCTATCAGGGCGAATTCCTCACCGACACGCGCGGCACCGGCATCCTGAGCCGCATTTTCCACGGCTACATGCCGTATAAGGGCGACATTCCCGGACGGCGCAACGGCGTGTTGATTTCCAATTCCGGGGGCGTTGCCGTGGCCTATGCGCTGTGGAACCTGGAGGAGCGCGGATTCCTGTTCATTCCGCACGGGGTGAAAGTGTATGAAGGCATGATCATCGGCCAGCACAGCCGCGATAACGACCTGGAGGTGAACCCGCTGAAAGCCAAGCAGCTCACCAACATCCGCACCACCAGCAAGGACGAGGCGATCCGCCTGACGCCGCCGAAAGAGCTGACGCTGGAGCAGGCCATCGCCTATATCGACGAGGATGAGCTGGTGGAGGTGACGCCGAAATCCATCCGCCTGCGCAAGAAGCTGCTGGATCCGAATGCGCGCAAACGCGCGGGACGCGCGGCGGAATCGGCTTAAGCTTCCGGCTGAACGACTATAAGCAGCGCCGCCTCAATGCGTTCCGCCACGGCGGCAAGGGAATAAGAGGCTCGCACATGGCCATAGGCACGTCCGGCGCGCTCGCGTGACGCGCGCTCATCGCTCATCGCCAGACGCAGGCCCGCCGCCAACGCCTCCGCATCATCTTTTTTCGCCATCACCGCAATGTCTGCGCTGGCGATGATCTCGCCGGGGCCTTCGCTGTCGGTGCTCACCACCGGCACGCCGTGCGCCATCGCCTCCAGCAGCACAATGCCGAAAGGCTCGTGGCGGGAGGGCAGGCAGAACAGGTCGATGGCCCGGTAAAAGCTTTCCCGGTCTTCCACCCAGCCCGGAAAGCGCACGCGATCCGCCAGGCCGAGCTTCCGCGAAAGCTCTTCCAGCTTCGAACGCTCCGGGCCATCTCCCGCCAGCACCGCGTCAAACGCGCATCCTTCCTGCACCAGGATTTTCAGCGCGCGCAGGAATACATCGAATCCCTTTTTTTCCACCATGCGCCCCATGGCGCCGACAATGGGCGGGCGGTGCCATGCGGGCGGCGCAAATGGGCGCTCGCAATGGATCATGTTCGGAATATGGAAAAGCCGCGGGCGCGGCATACCCTGGCGGGCCATATGCTCCAGCAGGTCGCGGCTGACGCAGAAGATGGCGGAAAGCCGGCGGGTGCGAGGCTGCCAGTAATTATGCACCACGGATATCAGCGGGGTGGTTTTGTCCAGTGCGCGGCTGGCCAGGGTAAGCGCGCGCTTGCCGTGAATGATGACGGCATCCGGCTTCAGCTCCTGCAAATGCGGGCGCAGCCGCCGCGCCGCCAGCGGGTCATACATGCCGAAATTGCGCACCGCCACGGTGGAAATGCCCATCGCCTGCGCCCGGCCCGCCGCCCAGGCGTCCGGATGCACGAAGCCCGTGACGTCATGCCCGCGCAGGCGCAGCGCCTCGCAGTAATCCAGAAACGCCTGCTCCACGCCGCCCCGGCCGCAGGCGAACATAAGGTTGGCGATTTTCATTTTAGATTGCGCTCAAGGGATTCGCCCTTTGGCGCCGCGCCATGCTGCGCGCCTCAACGGCGCTAGTCCTGGCTCCGCTCGCCCGAAGGATAAATGCGGCATTATCATTTCTTCTCCTGAAACATCTCGCGGGTTTTTGCCAGCTTAAGCAGCCGGGCGAAGGCGTAAATGTAACTCTGCACCACCCCTTCAACGCCGTAAAAAATATAGCCGCGAATAAAATAACATTTAAAGAAAGCGGCGGCGGG
>JAFATP010000050.1 GCA_019243895.1 Alphaproteobacteria bacterium | reverse complement strand
GCCCTCGGTGGGCGTGACGCGGCTGGCGATGGTGATGTCGCGCGCCTGCTCCTTGCCGAAATTATCCACGGTTTTGACCGTGCCGCTGTCGTCAAAGGTGACGCGGGTAACGTGCTGGTCCGCCACTTCCGGCTTGAAAAACGCCAGGCTTTCCTTGCGTTCGGTGATGTAATACCAGGTTTCCTGGCCGAAGCTGGATTTGGCCGAAGGCGTGCCCAGCACCCGCACCACGTCGTCGCGCGTGCTGCTGCCGCTGACGATCTGCTTGTCCCAGTCCGGGTCTTCCAGCGCGCCTCTGGTTTCCACGTTGGGCGAACATGCCGCCCCCAGCAGCGCCAAGCCTAAAAAGATAGATTTCCGCATAAAAAGCGACTATAACCCATCGCCTGCGCGATTGCAAATACTCCAATTGCGCCGGAACCGATAGAGCCGTGGATAGGTAAGGATATTCGAAATGGATAAGCTGGTGATTCATGGCGGCGTTCCCCTGCGGGGGGCGATCCCGGTTTCCGGCGCGAAGAACGCGGCGCTGCCCTTGATGTGCGCCGCCCTGCTTTCCGACAGCACGCTCACTCTCTCCAACGTGCCGGAGCTGGCCGACATCCGCACCATGAAAAAGCTGTTGGGCCAGCACGGCGTCCGCATCACCAATCCCGCTCCCGGCGTCTATGCGCTGGATGCCGCCGCCGTGGACAATTTCACCGCTCCTTATGAGCTGGTGCGCACCATGCGCGCTTCGGTGCTGGTGCTGGGGCCGCTCTTGAGCCGGTTCGGCGCGGCGAAAGTCTCGCTGCCCGGCGGCTGCGCCATCGGCACGCGCCCCATCGACCTGCATCTGAAGGCGCTGGCCGCCATGGGCGCCGTCATCGAATTGAAGGACGGTTACGTGCACGCCGCCTGTTCCGGCAGGCTGAAGGGAGCGGAGATCACGTTCGATAAGGTGTCGGTGGGCGCCACCGAGAACGCGGTGATGGCCGCCACGCTGGCCGAAGGAAAAACCACGCTGCATAACGCCGCGCGGGAGCCGGAAGTGCAGGATCTCTGCCAGGCGTTGAAGGCGATGGGCGCCTCGGTGCATGGCATCGGCACGTCCACGCTGGTCGTTGAGGGCGTCAAGCGCCTTGGCGGCGCCTGGCACACGGTGATCGCCGACCGCATCGAGGCGGGCACCTATGCGGCGGCGGCGGCGGCCACCGGCGGTGAGGTGGAGCTGATCGGCGCGCGGGCCGACCTCATGCAGGCGGTGATTGCCGCCTTTATCCGCGCCGGCGTCGAGGTGAAGGAAACCCCGCGCGGGCTCTCGGTGCGCAATACGTGCAAGCGGCTGCGCAGCGTTGACGTCACTACCGAGGTGTATCCCGGTTTCCCCACCGACATGCAGGCGCAGGCGATGGCCATGATGGCGATTGCCGAAGGCGTATCCCGCATCAGCGAAACCATTTTTGAAAACCGCTACATGCACGTGCCGGAGCTCAGCCGCATGGGCGCCGGCATTACCATGGACGGCGGCGAGGCGGTCATTCACGGGGTGGCTGAGTTGAAACCGGCGGAGGTGATGGCAACGGATTTGCGCGCCTCGGTGGGGCTGGTGATCGCGGCGCTGGCGGCCAGGGGGGAAACCACGCTGCACCGCGTCTATCACCTGGACCGCGGCTATGAGCGGCTGGAAGAGAAATTATCGGCGTGCGGCGCGCGCATCGAACGCGTGCCGGGCACGGCGGGCGCCGAGGACAGGCTGGAGGAAGCGGCTTGAGCATGGCGTCTTCGCCGCTGGTGATCGCCCTGCCGAAAGGCCGCATTGCCGCCGAACTGGCGCCGGTGCTGGAGCGCGTCGGCGTGAAGCCCGAGCCGGAATTCGCCGAGGAGGAAAGCCGCAAGCTGCTGTTTTCCACCTCCGATGCCGGGGTTTCCCTGATCCGCGTGCGCAGCTTCGACGTGCCCACGTTCGTTGCCTTCGGCGCGGCGCAGCTGGGCATCGCGGGCAGCGACGTGCTGGCGGAATTCGATTACCAGGATTTATATGCGCCGCTGGATTTAGGCATCGGCAAATGCAGGCTTTCCCTGGCCGAGCCCGATGATGGAATCACCGAGAATCTGGCGCGCTTGAGCCATCTGCGCGTTGCCACCAAATACCCCAACATCGCGTCCCGCTGGTGCGCCGCGCGCGGCATCCAGGCCGAATGCATCCGCTTAAGCGGTGCCATGGAGCTGGCGCCCAGGCTTCACCTGTCGCGTCATATCGTTGACCTGGTCTCCACCGGCCGCACCCTGAAGGAAAACGGCTTGAAGGAAAGCGAAGTGATTGCGCAGGTGTCATCGCGCCTGGTGATCAACCGCGCCGCGTTCAAAACCGATGCGCGGCCGGCGGCCTGGGTGCAACGCTTCCGGGAAGCCGTGCACGGTGCATAAGCTTTCCACCGCCTCCGGCCGGTTTCCCGAGGAATTTGGCGCCTTCCTGCACGCCCGCGCCGCCAGCGCGGCGGACGTCTCGGCGGTGGTGACGCCGATCCTGCGCCGGGTGCACCGGGAAGGCGATGCGGCGCTGCTGGCTTATACCAGGCAATTCGACCGCTGGGAGGCGGCGCTTGAAACGCTGCGCGTAACGCCGCAGGAAGTGGCGAACGCGCTGGCGCTTTGTGCGCCGGAGCTGACCAAATCGTTGAAAGTGGCGGCTTCCCGCATCCGCGCCTATAGCGAGCGGCAGATGCCGGCAGACGCACAGTACACCGATGCCGAGGGCCTCACTCTCGGCTGGCGCTGGACGCCGGTGGATGCGGTGGGGCTTTACGTGCCGGGCGGCGCGGCGGCCTATCCCAGTTCGGTGCTGATGAACGCGGTGCCCGCGCTGGTGGCGGGGGTGCGCCGCATCGCCATGGTGGTGCCCGCGCCGGACGGCCAATTGAATCCTTCGGTGCTGGCGGCGGCGCATGTGGCGGGCATTCAGGAAATTTATAAAATCGGCGGCGCGCAGGCGGTGGGCGCACTCGCTTATGGCACGGAAACAATTGCCGCGGCGGATAAAATCGTCGGCCCCGGCAACGCGTATGTCTCCGAGGCCAAGCGCCAGGTCTTCGGCACGGTGGGCATCGACATGATCGCCGGGCCTTCCGAAATCCTGGTGGTGGCGGATCGGGAAACCAACCCGGAATGGATCGCCGCCGATCTGCTCAGCCAGGCCGAGCACGGCCCGGCGGACGAGGCGCAGTCCATTCTCATCACCAACGATGCGCCGTTTGCGGAAAAAGTGGCGCAGGCCGTGGAGCGGCTGCTGCAAACGCTGCCGCGCGCCGCCATCGCCCGCGCCTCCTGGGAGCGCCACGGCGCGATCATCGTAGTACGCGACTGGCAGGAGGCCGTGCCGCTGATCGACGCCATTGCGCCGGAGCATCTGGAGCTAGCATTGGAAGCGCCGGAAGCGCTGGCGGCGGCGGTGCGTCATGCCGGCGCTATTTTCATGGGCCGCCACACGCCGGAGGCGGTCGGCGATTACGTGGCGGGCCCAAGCCATGTGCTGCCCACCTTCCGCAGCGCCCGCTTTTCCTCCGGGCTCTCGGTGTTCGATTTTCTGAAACGCAGTTCGCTGATCGGCTGCACGCCGCAATCGCTGGCCGCCATCGGCATGTATGCCGAGGTCATGGCCACGCAGGAGGGGCTGGAGGCGCATGCCTTGTCATTGAGGCTGCGAACTAAATAACAATAAACGAATATTAACCATAGCGCCCTATACTGGCAGCACCATCTACCCCGTAAAACGATTGTCTGTTCGCCCGAACCGACTACCATGAAGCCTATGTTGCCAACGGAACGCATCGCCGCCATCACGCTGGATCAGCACTCCATGAGCCACCGCAACAAGCAGGTGGAGCATGAGCGCAACGTGGCGCTGACCGACCTGCTGCACGACAACAGTTTTTCCCTGGTGGGACAGGAATGCGGGCCATACACGGTGGCGTTGCGCGTGGAAGAAAACCGGCTGATATTCGAAATCACCGGCCAGGGCCAGGAAAGCGCGCAGCGCATCTCCTTGCCCGTCGGCCCGCTGAAAAGCACCATCCGCGATTATTTCCTGATCTGTGAGAGTTATTACGCGGCGCTGAAAGACGCCAAGCCGCATAAGCTGGAAGCCATCGACATGGGAAGGCGCGGCATCCACAACGAAGGCTCGGAATTACTGAAATCGCTGCTTTCCGAGCGTATCGGGGTGGATTTCGCCACGGCGCGGCGCTTGTTCACGCTGGTTTGCGTGCTGCATTTGAAGTAGCGGCAACCGGTTAGTGGCGAATGACCCGTGAATTAAGGGTTGGCTGAATAAATTTTCATGCTACAACACCAGCCACTATCCACCCGCCACTTGTCGCGTGCCCATGGCCAAAGAAGAACTGCTGGAATTTCCCGGTGTCGTCACCGAGCTGCTGCCCAACGCCACCTTTCGCGTGAAGCTGGATAACGGGCATATCATCATCGCCCACACCTCCGGCAAAATGCGCAAGAACCGTATCCGCGTGCTGGCCGGCGACAAGGTGATCGTGGAGATGACGCCGTATGACCTCACCAAGGGCCGCATCAAGTTCCGGGATAAGTGACGCTCCGGCGCCATCCCGGCGCATGACGGGATCTCCTCCCATGCACGCTTTCCACCCTCTCATTCTCGCCTCCGCCAGCCCGCGCCGCCTGGAGTTGCTGGCGCGCATCGGCATTGTGCCGCAGCAGGTAATACCGGCGGAAATAGACGAAACGCCGCAGCAGGGCGAGTTGCCGGGGCCTTATGCGCTGCGGGTGAGCCTGGCCAAGGCGCGCGCCGTGGCGGCACGGCACCCCGGCATCCCCGTGCTGGCGGCGGACACGGTGGTGGCGTGCGGCAGGCGCATTCTGCCGAAGGCGGAAAGCGAAGCCGAAGCGCGGCATTGCCTGGACCTTCTCTCGGGACGGCGGCACCGCGTCTATACGGCGCTGGCGCTGATCGACGCGCAAGGCCGCGAGCGCACCCGGCTCTCTATGACGCAGCTGCGGTTCAAGCGCCTGTCGCCGGAGGAAAAGGAGTCATACCTGCAATGCGGCGAATGGCGGGGCAAGGCGGGCGGCTATGCCATCCAGGGCCGCGCCGCCGCCTTCATTCCCTGGATTTCCGGCAGCTATGAAAACGTGATGGGCCTGCCGCTGTATGAGGCGGCGCAGCTATTGGCATAAGCGGGCGGCAGCAGAGCCAGGAAAGGATGCTTGCATTTCCTTATTGATGTACATACAATAATAGTGTGAAGCTGATATACGATCCCGCGAAGAATGCCATCAATATCGCCAAACACGGTATCGATCTTTCTGAGGCGGAATGGTTCGATTGGGAAACGGCGGCATTTGCATTGGATCTCAGGAAGGATTATGGGGAGCCGCGCATTATTGCCGTAGGAAACATTAGCCGCCGTTCGCATGTGGCGGTGTTTACGTTGCGCGGCGACAGCGCGCGTATCATCAGCCTGCGCAAGGCCAATGCACGTGACAGGAGGAACAATGAAAAAGCGTCATAGCAGTCAGACGGCGGATGGCGGAAGCGGTGATGAAAGCGATGCGCTGCCGCCGGATTTCTGGGAAAGGGCGGAGCCGGGATATATTTTCCTGCCCAAGCTTTTGGGAAGCAAAAAAGCGGAAAAGCTAATGCGCGGCAAGGCAGGCCGGCCTGTGGAGAAGCATCCCGGTGTGCGCACCACCATCCGTCTTGCGCCGGAGGTGAATGCTTATTTCCGCAAAAGCGGCAAAGGCTGGCAGACGCGCATCAATGCCGTGCTTAAGCAGTGGATCGCGGAGCACGGATGAACGGCGATGCGAGGTGGGCTGCGCCACATTTCACTTCGAGCGATTTTATTTGAGATGACAGGCAAGAGCATGATACAATCAGAACAATTAATGCTTTTTTAAGCAAACTATCTTACCATGCGAAATGGAATTTTCGCGGGAGTATGAGTCACGAAAAATATCACGACATATATAAGCGACTGCGGAAAAACACAACTTATCCAGGTAGAGGAGTCCATGCAAAAAATAATTCGGCCGTTAATCTTGGCAGTGGTGATGGCAACTGTGGTTGGACTCTCGCTCGATCTGACAGAACCGAGAGAAGCGAGCGCCGCGGCGGAAGGTGATGCTTGCACAAAGAACTCAGATTGTAATTATCCCGGAGGGGTGTGTGACTCCGGTGTTTGTAGTATCCCCGAAATGTCCGACTAC
>JAFATP010000014.1 GCA_019243895.1 Alphaproteobacteria bacterium | reverse complement strand
TTCGGCGACGGCGCGGCCGAAGGCAAGGGCGCCCTGCGCGACCTGCTGGGGGGCAAAGGCGCGAACCTGGCGGAGATGTGCGCGCTGGGCCTGCCGGTGCCTCCGGGCTTCACCATCACCACCGAAGTCTGCACCGCGTATTACGCTAATCAACGTGAGCTTCCCGAAGCGCTGGAAGCGCAGGTGGACGCCGCGCTTTCCTGGATGGAAAGCAAGGTGAATGCGATATTCGGCGATGCGGAAAACCCGTTGCTGGTTTCCGTGCGCTCCGGCGCGCGCGCGTCCATGCCCGGCATGATGGACACCATTCTCAACCTCGGCCTGAATGAAACCACCGTGGCGGCGCTGGCCGGGAACACCGGCAATCCCCGCTTCGCCTATGACAGCTACCGCCGCTTCATCCAGATGTATTCGGACGTGGTGCTGGGGCTGGACCATTTTCATTTCGAGGAAATGCTGGAGGAAATGAAGCGCGACCGCAACGTGGAGCTGGACACGGCGCTGACCGACAAGGATTTGCGGGAGCTGGTGAAGCTCTACAAGGAGCACGTGCAGGCGGAGCTGGGCGCGCCGTTCCCGGAAGAGGTGCGCGAACAGCTATGGGGCGCCATCCGCGCCGTATTGAGCTCCTGGATGAACCCCCGCGCGCAAACCTATCGCCGCCTGCACGACATCCCTGAATCGTGGGGCACGGCGGTGACCGTGCAGAGCATGGTGTTCGGCAACATGGGCGAGGATTGCTGCACCGGCGTGGCGTTCACGCGCAACCCCTCCACCGGCGAGCGCGCCTATTACGGCGAGTTCCTGATCAACGCGCAAGGGGAGGATGTGGTGGCGGGCATCCGCACGCCGCAGCCGCTGCCGGAAATGGCCGCCGCCATGCCGCGCGTCTATCGGCAATTGACCGACGTGTTCGATCGGCTGGAGCGGCATTACCGCGACATGCAGGACATCGAGTTCACCGTGCAGAATGAGAAGCTGTGGATGCTGCAAACGCGCGGCGGCAAGCGCACCGCGGCAGCGGCGCTGAAAATCGCGGCGGAGATGGTGGGCGAGGGGCTGATCGACCGCAGGGAGGCCGTCACCCGCATCGACCCCTTAAGCCTGGATCAGCTGCTGCACCCGACGCTGGACCCCGCGGCGGCGAAAACCGTGCTGGCCACCGGTCTTCCCGCCTCTCCCGGCGCGGCGTCCGGCCGCGTGGTGTTCTCGGCGGAAGAAGCCGAGCGCCTGGCGGGGCTGCATGAGAAAGTGATCCTGGTGCGGATCGAAACCAGCCCGGAGGACATTCACGGCATGCATGCCGCCGAAGGCATCTTGACCGCGCGCGGCGGCATGACCAGCCACGCGGCGGTGGTGGCGCGCGGCATGGGCAAGCCCTGCGTGTCCGGCGCGGGCGAATTGCGCATCGATTATCACGCCCGCGCCTTCCAGGTGGGCGGGCACATCATCAAGGAAAACGACATCATCACCATCAACGGTTCTTCCGGCGAAGTGATGCTGGGCGAGGTGCCCACCATTCAGCCCAGCCTTTCCGGGGATTTCGAAAAGGTCATGAGCTGGGCCGATGAAATCCGCACGCTGAAGGTGCGCGCCAACGCCGAAACCCCGCTGGATGCGGAAACCGCGCGCCGCTTCGGCGCGGAGGGCATCGGCCTGTGCCGCACCGAGCATATGTTCTTCGATGCCGACCGCATCATCGCCATGCGCGAGATGATCGTGGCGGAAAACGTGGAAGGCCGCAAAAAAGCCCTGGCCAAGCTGCTGCCGATGCAGCGGCGGGACTTCGCCGAGATTTTTTCCATCATGCGCGGCTTGCCCGTCACCATCCGCCTGCTGGACCCGCCGCTGCACGAGTTCCTCCCGCATACCGAGGACGAGATGCGCCAGGTGGCCAAGGGCGCGGGCATCAGCGTGGAAAGCGTGAAGCAGCGCGCTGCCGCGCTGAAGGAATCCAATCCCATGCTGGGCCATCGCGGCTGCCGCCTGGGCATCACCTACCCGGAGATTTACGCCATGCAGGCGCGCGCCATTTTCGAGGCGGCGCTGGAAGCCGACGGCGGGCAGCGCGAAAGCGTGATGCCGGAGATCATGATCCCGCTGATCATGACGGCCGGAGAACTGGAAATTCTTAAAGCGCTGATTGACAAGGTGGCCGATGAGGTATTCGCGGCGGCGGGCAAGCGCCTGGCGTATCTGGTCGGCACCATGATCGAACTGCCGCGCGCTGCGCTCCGCGCCGGCGAGATCGCCGCGCATGCGGAATTCTTCAGCTTCGGCACCAATGACCTCACGCAGACCACGTTTGGCATCTCGCGCGACGATTCCGCGCCGTTCATCGATATTTATAAGAAGCGCGGCATCGTGGAGCAGGATCCCTTCGTGTCCCTGGACATCGACGGCGTGGGCGAGCTGATTGCGCTGGCGGCGGAGCGGGGGCGGACGGCGCGGCCCGGCCTAAAGCTCGGCATCTGCGGCGAGCACGGCGGCGACCCGGCGTCCATCCGCTTCTGCCAGCAGGCGGGGCTCAATTATGTTTCCTGCTCGCCTTACCGGGTGCCGGTGGCGCGGCTGGCGGCGGCCCAGGCGGCGCTGAAATCTAACTGAAGCTGTGTAGTGTACCACGCAAAAGACTACGAACGGGCGTCATTGCGAGGAGGGCGCAAGCCCGACGAAGCAATCTAGGAAGTAGTTGAATTGTCTGGATCGCTTCGTCGCTGACGCTCCTCGCGATGACGGAAAACTACTGTAAGCTTGGGGGGATACACTATAGCCCTCCCGGCACGCCCATGCCGCCGGTGTTGCTGCCGTGCTGGTTGCTGGCGGCGTTGGTCGGCGCGTTGAAGCGGCCGAGATTGCCG
>JAFATP010000134.1 GCA_019243895.1 Alphaproteobacteria bacterium | reverse complement strand
TGAATAATCAGTAAATGTGGTGGCTTTTACTATGCATTCCCCCACGGACGCTATATAGTTTCTTTCATAATGAAAAAACATCTTCTCCTGCAAGAGCGCCTGCGCCGTGAAATGCTGCGGCGGAATATTACGGCGATGGAACTGGCCCGTCAGGCGGGTGTAAAAAATTCCTTTATCTATGACATTTTAAACGGTAAATCCACCAATCCTTCCGGCGTGCGGCTGGCGCAAGTGGCGGATGCGCTGCAGGTAAGCCTCTCTTTTCTGGTAGCGGGCGGCACGGAAGGCGCAAAGGGATATATCCCCGTGCCGGGCTTGCGCACCGGGGCGGAAATGCGCGGCAGGCATGCTTCCACCCTGCGCATGACGGAAGAAGCTTATCAATTCCAGAAAGCATGGCTGGAGGAAAACTTCGGCGCCGCTGTGGACAGGCTCCGGACTTTTTCCATGCCTGACGACAGCATGGCGCCCACACTGCAAAAACACGATGCGCTGCTGGTCGACGTCGCCCATACCTCTCCCAATCCGGCGGGCATCTTCGTTTTGTCGGACGGAGCGGACCTCCTGGTCAAGCGCGTGGAGCGCATGGGCGCCGCGCGCAAAGCCCAGCTGCGCGTGCTGTCTGACAATCCGCGCTACGGTGCATATGCTCACGCGCCGGAGGAGATAAAGCTTATCGGGCGCGTGGTCTGGTTTGCGCGAACGCTGTGAATATCCCTCCGGCTTATTACCGCCGCTTGCGGCGGACGCAACTGTCTCGCCGCTAGCGGAGAAGTCTATTGCTCACGCCATTTGCAGGCGCGCCACTTCCTGCTGAAGCCGGTTAATCTTGAGCAGATTACGTATGGAAAGCTCCAGTCGCGCCGTGCTCAGCGGTTTGGCCAGCATATCGTCTGCGCCTTCGGCCAGACAGCCGCGTTCCGCCGCCTCATCGGCGAAGCTGATGAAAGCGAGGATCAGCGCTTCCGCATGGCGCCGCCGCAATGCGCGGATGGCCTGCTCCATTTTCTCGCCCGGCAGATCGACAATCAGCAGGGTACCCGGCGTGGCAAGATTGGCCATCTGCGCATCCGGCACGCACTCCACCGTGTAATGCAGATGCTCCCGCAATACCTCGCACACGGGCGCGGCGTGAGCCTCACAATCGCATATATAAATGATACGGCCAGGAGAGCTAGACATATTGCATTCCGACTATCGATTGTGTGATTATTAAATTATACAACTTTTAGTATATGACAGCCGTCTTTGACTGGCAATATTAATTATCTCGTGATAGTGTAAGAGTATGTCAAATAAGGGTAAAAAATATGCGCTGGCCTTCTTTCCGCTGATGCTCGCCGCATGTGAAGAAGTCCAGTGTCCCTTCCTCTGCACCGATTCCGCCAAAAGCCAGATGGAATACATAAGCGCACATGACCAGTGCAAGCAGGTGGCGGAGCTGAAAGCCGGCCTCCAGTCGTCCGGTAGCGGCGGCGCGGCGGATAAGGCTACCAAGACGAAAGTCTCCTCCCTCTTCAGTGAATGCATGAGCACAAACGGATGGAGCGTGCCGGTGCCCTCCAGCACGCCGCCGGCTGCGGTTGCGGCGGCGAGCGCACCCGCTAAAACCGAACCGGCGCAGGCGTTGCCGCCGATATCGCAGAAAGCGCAAGACATGCGGCTGCAGCGCGCCGCGGAATGCGCTTTCATGCGCCAGGGCGCCGCCACCTCCGCCATCGCCAAAAAACGCGCGGAGGCCTGCGACATCGAATGCGCGCAAATGGCGCGCATGGCGCCCGATGCGCCCAAATCTCCCGCCTGCCGGTGAGCGGGTGCCGATGACCTTACATATCACCTGCACCCGGCTTCTGGCGTTCGATGCGGCGCACCGCGTGGCGGAGCATGAGAGCAAATGCAAATATGTGCACGGCCACCGTTACACGGTGGAGGCGAGCTTCGCCGCGCCGCGGCTGGACGCGCTGGGAAGGGTGGCGGATTTCGGCGTCATCAAGGAAAGGCTCGGCGGCTGGCTGGACCAGCATTGGGATCACACCGCCATCCTGTGGGAAAAGGATGCGCCGCTCGGCGAGGCCATCGCCGCGCTCACGCGCCAGCGCATTTTTTACCTGCCGTATAATCCCACCGCTGAAAATCTGGCGCGCTATTTATTGGAGGAGATATGCCCTTCCCTGTTCGCGCAGAGCAACCTTCGGTGCATGTCGGTGCGCGTGTGGGAAACCCCGAATTGTTTCGCCGACGCCGTCCATGATGAATAAGAATCCCTCACCTCACGGATAAAGCAGCTCCATCCGCCACCCCTCCGCCGTGCGCGTGAAGCGCTCCCGCCGGTGCAGCCGGAACGGCGCTTCCTCCCAGAATTCGATCACCTGCGGCAGCACGCGCCATCCGCCCCAATGCGGCGGCCTCGGCACATCCCGCCCCGCATGGCGCGCCGCCGCCGCCTCGTAGCGCGCCAGCATCTCCTCGCGGGTTTTCAGCGCCTGCGATTGCAGCGATGCCCACGCCCCCAACTGGCTTTCGCGCGGGCGCGAGGCAAAATACGCGTCCGACTCCTCCGCGCTCACGGCCTGCGTCACGCCTTCCACGCGCAGCTGGCGCTTTAGGGTGGCCCAGTAAAAGCACAGCGCGGCGCGCGGGTTTCCCACCAGCTCCTTGCTCTTGCCGCTGCGCATGTTGGTGAAGAATACAAATCCGCGCTCATCATAGGCTTTCAGCAGCACCACGCGCGCGGAAGGCTGGCCCGCGGCGTTCACCGTGGCCAGCGTCATCGCCGTGGGCTGCGCTTCCTCCGCTTGCCCGGCCTCGGCCAGCCAGGCGCTCACGCGGGCCTGCACTTCGGCGGCGCTAGAAATCATATATGCCTTTCCACCCCATCAGCGCTTCCAGCGCGTCGAGCGCGGCAAGGGCTTCCTCCGCCAGCGCCGGGTCGGCCAGATCCTCCGGCAGCAGCCGGTCGCGGTAATGCTTCTCCACCCATTGCGCCAGCGCCTCATGCAGCGCCGGGGTGAACAGCGCCTGCGGCGCCACCCGTTTCCACTCCTCTTCCTCCAGCGGAATGCGCAGCCGCAGGCAGGCGGGACCGCCGCCGTTGCGCATACTTTCCCGCAGGTCCATATAGATGGCCTCGCGGATCGGAATGCCGTCATCCGCCAGCAGCCGGTCGATCACCTGCTTAACGTTTTTATTTTCGGCGCATTCCTGCGGCGCGATCATGGTGAAAACATCGGCGGCGCCTACGATCTGGCTGTTGAAAAGATAGGAAGAAACCGCCTCCTCCAGCGTCAGTTCCGCCGTGGCGACTTTGACCGGCGTCAATGACGGGCGCGCCGCCGCCTGCAATGCCTTCACGCCCGCATCGGCGTCGGCGAACGCTTCCTCATGATACAGCAGCAGCGCGCCGTGGCTGGTGGCGATGACGTCGTTATGAAACACCCCGGCATCAATGGCGCGCGGGCTCTGGCGCAGGCAGAACAGGCGGCGTTCGGCAATGCCGTGCAGCCGTCCCAGCGCCTGGCCGGCAACCAGCGTCTGCCGTGCCGGATAACGCGCGGTGAATTGCTTCGGGTCGGCCCCGTCGCGCCCGTGCACGAACACATGGAATCCGCCGTTTTCGCCTTGCAGCCGCATGTGATTGGCCGCTCCCTCATCCGCAAACAGCGCATTGACGGGCAGCGCGGCATGGTGGGTAAAGCATTCGGCGGCGAATATACGTTTCAGCACATGGCCGGTGAATTCCGCCTCGGTCGTGCGGTGCGGCGTGGCGGCCATGTTGGCGGGAACGAAATGCACATTGCCGTCCGCCGCGTCGGCGCTCGGGCAGACCGTCGCGGCGTTGGCGGCCCACATGCCAGCGGCGGAATAGATATACGGCAGCAGCGCCCTGGCGCTCGCCGCGGCATTTGCAACCTGCTTCTTCACCGGCCCGGTGAAGCCCAGCGCGCGCAGCAGCTTCACGTTGGGGCGCGGATGCGGCGGCATCACCAGCTGGGGAATGCCCAGGCCATGCACGCGCCGCATTTTGGCAAGCCCCTGCAGCGCCGCCGCGCGCGGGTTGGAAGCCAGCCGCGCATTGGCCTGCGACGCTTCATTGCCCGCGGCAAGTCCGGCGTAGTTATGCGTCGGCCCCGGCAGGCCGTCCAGATTTCCTTCAACCGGGCTCATAGGCGATACCCGGTATCGGCTGGGCGGGCTCGGCGATGGCGGCGCTTTCCAGTGAAGCCACCGGGTAAGCGCAGTAATCCGCCGCGTAATACGCCGCCGGGCGATGGTTGCCGCTGATCCCGATGCCGCCGAACGGCAGCGCGCTGCTGGCGCCGTTGGTGGGCCGGTTCCAGCTGACCACCCCGGCGCGGATGGCGCCGATGAAACGCCGGTATAGCGCCTCGTCGTCGCTTAAAAGCCCCGCCGCCAGCCCGAAGCGCGTGCGGTTGGCTTCCGCCAGCGCCGCATCGAAATCCGCCACGCGGATCACCTGCAGCAGCGGCCCGAAATATTCCTTGTCCGGCCTCTCCCGGCAATGGGTGACGTCGATGATGCCGGGGGAGACGAACGGATATCCTTCCTTCAGCCGCCGCATCGGCAGCAGCGCCTGGGCTCCGGCGGCGCGCAATTCCGCCTCGGCCTGCAACAGCCGCTCGGCTTCGCGGTTGGAAATCAGCGGGCCCATATACGGGGTGGGGGTATCCGTGTAAACTCCCACCACGATGCTCGCGGCAAGCCGCGTCAGTGCCTCCGCCAGTTCATCTCCCTCCGCGCCCGCGGGCACGATCAGCCGCCGCGCGCAGGTGCAGCGCTGGCCGCTGCTTAAAAACGCCGATTGCAGCGCCAGGAGCGCCGCTTCGCGCGCGGCATAAGGCGGCCAGGCGATCAGCGGGTTATTGCCGCCCATTTCCAGCGCCAGGATTTTTTCCGGCCGGCCCGCAAACTGCCGGTGCAGCGCCGCGCCGGTTTCGGCGCTGCCGGTGAACAGCAGCCCGTCGATGCCGTCCTGCGCCGCCAGCGCAATTCCCGTCTCGCGCGCGCCCTGCACCAGGTTCAGCACGCCCTGAGGCAGTCCCGCCTTTTCCCACAGCGCCGTCATCGCCTCGCCCACCATCGGCGTCTGCTCGCTGGGCTTGAATACCAGCGTATTGCCCGCGATCAGCGCCGGGATGATATGCCCGTTCGGCAGGTGGCCGGGGAAATTATACGGGCCAAACACCGCCAGCACGCCATGCGGCCGGTGGCGCAGCGACATCGTCATTTCGCCCTGCACCTTGGCGTAAGCTCCCGTGCGCTCGATGTAAGCCTGGCGCGAAATATCCGCCTTGCCGATCATCGCCTGCACTTCAGTGAGCGCATCCCACAGCATCTTGCCCGTTTCTTCGGCAATCAGCCGCGCGAAACGTTCTTTTTCCTGTTCCAGCACGGCGCGGAACGCCTGAACGACGGCAAAGCGCTCCTCCGCCATTTTCCCCGCCCACGCCGGAAAAGCCCGCCGCGCGGCATCCACCGCCTCGGCCACGTCCTGCTCGTCCGCCGCGGCCGCTTCCCATACCGGTTTCAGCGTGGCGGGGTTGAGGGACGCCAATGCCGCTCCCCTGCCCGCTCTCCAGGCGCCGCCGATATAAAGCCCCTTGCTCATACGCCGTACCGCACTTCGTCGCCCACGCCCACGCCCAAAGCGGCGGCGCAGGCGGGGGTAATGATCACGCCCTCCTCCGTGCGCGCCAGCCGCTCGCGCGTCATACGGAATTGTTCCAGCGAGGTATTGGCGATCATGTACTTCTCCCCGCCCTGCGGCTCGGCTACGGCGATAATAGGGGATTTATGCGATTTGCGCACGGTGCGGATGCGCTCGCGCGCGCATTCCATGGTGGGGCCGGCGTCGAAGATATCAATATACCCCCCGTGGGTAAATCCCTCTTCCTCCAGCATGTGCTTGGCGGGCAGCGAGGCCGCCAGCGGCCGGCCGATGGTCGCCTGCGCCACTTCCGGCAGCAGCTTGACGTAAATGGGATAGCGCGGCATAAGGTCGGCGATGAACTGGCCGCCCTGCGTCGCGTAAATGAAGTCGGCGCGCTTGAAAGGCATCTGGAAAAAATACCTGGCGAGATTATTGTAAAAAGGCGACTCGCCGCCGTCATCCTGCACGCCGCGAATTTCCGAAATCACGATATCGGAAAAAAGGTGGGGGAATTCCGCCAGCATCAAATGGCGGCAGCGCGACAGAAAACGGCCGATGCCGTCGCGGCGGTATCCGGAGGTCAGGAACAGCGAGCCGAGCTCGGTGGCGCCGGTATAATCGTTCACCATGTGCAGCACGCTGTTCATGGAATAAACGCCGACTTTTTCCGATGCCTGCACAATGGTGGAGAGCTTATATGAATAAAACGGGCGCTGAATGCCCACATGCGCCACCACGCCGGTGGTGCCGACGATGCGCCCGCTTTCGGTGTCCTCCAGTGAGAACAGAAACGCTTCGGCATGAGGGTATTCGGGCTTGCCGCTGAAGCTATTCACGGCGCGGGCGATTTTCTGCTCCAGCACGTCGGCGTCCGGCGGCAGCGACGTCATGCCGATGCCCGCCAGCCGCGCCAGCTCCAGCATCTCGCCATGATCTTCCCGCCGCGTCGGCCGTACCACCAGCATGAAATTCTCCTTTACGCCGCGGGCAGTTTTTCCAGCGCGCGGGAGAGATATTCCAGCCCCTGCGCCACATCCGGCTCGGTGATCACCAGCGGCGGCAGGAAGCGCAGCACGTTCGGCCCCGCCTGCAACACCAGCACGCCGCATCGGCGCGCCGCGTCGCCGATTTCGCCCGCCTTGCCGTGCCATGCTTCCGTCAATTCCGCGCCCAGCATCAGCCCGCGCCCGCGTATTTCCTTGAACAGCCCGAATTTCCCTCCCAGTTCCTCCAGCCCCGCGATGAGCTGGGCGCTGCGCGCCTCCACATTTTCCGTCAGCGCCGGCGTCTGAAGTTTTTTCAGCACCACATGCGCCACCGAAGTCGCCAGCGGATTGCCGCCGAAGGTGGAGCCGTGGCTGCCGAATTGCAGCACGTCGGCGCAATTCGCTCCCGCCAGCATGGCGCCGATGGGCATGCCGCCGCCCAGGCCCTTGGCCAGCGTCACCACATCCGGCGTCACGCCCGGTTCCCACCAATGCGAAAACAGCTTGCCGGTGCGGCCCATGCCCGCCTGCACGTCATCCACCATCAGCAGCGCGCCGTGCCGCTCCGTGAGCGCGCGCAGATGCGCGAGAAATCCGGGGCGCATCGGCATCACGCCGCCCTCGCCCTGGATGGTTTCCACCATGACGGCGCACACGTGATCGCCCATCATTTTTTCAATGGCGTCGAAATCATTGAACGGTGCATAGGCGAAGCCTTGCGGCAGCGGCTCAAAGCCCTGCTGATATTTCGGCTGCGCGGTGGCGGTGACGGTGGTCAGCGTGCGGCCGTGAAACGAGCCGGTGAAGGTGATGATCTGGCGCTGCTCCGGCGGCTTGCCGCGCTCGGCGGCGCATTTGCGCGCCAGCTTGATGGCGGCCTCATTGGCCTCGCCGCCCGAATTGCAGAAAAACACGCGGGTGGCGAAGCGCGACGCTTCCACCAGCGCCTCGGCAAGCTCGATCGGCGGCGCCGTGAAAAAGATGTTGCTGGTGTGCCAGATTTTATGCGCCTGGGCTTCCAGCGCGCGGATCAGATCCTCGTCATTATAGCCCAGCGAAGCCACGGCGATTCCGGCACCGAAATCAATGTATTCATTGCCGTCCAGGTCCCAGATATGCGCGCCCTTGCCGCGATCGATGATCAATTCGCGCGGCTTGTAATTCGGCACGTAAAACTTGCGGCCCTTGGCGAGCAGGTCGGTGGTGGCGGTCATGGCAAAGCCTTTATCATGGTTTCACGGATGAATAAACAGGGCGATCATCGCCGGGACGTAAACGATGGCGACGAACGTGCTGAGCAGCACGGCGGACGCCGCCTTTTCCGGCACGATGTTGAGCAGCGCCGCGATGACCACCGTGTTGGCCGCCAGAGGCACCACCGACAGCAGGATCAGCGCATTGTGCACCTGCGCATCATAAAGCCTAAAAAATTGCGCGTCCAGCGTCACGGCGGACAGCGCCAGCGCGGGCCACGCCACGAATTTCGCCGCATAGGTGACGGCGATGAAGCGCCCGTCCACCACCAGGCGGCGCATGCCGGCGATGCCCAGCCCCACCACCATCATGCCCAGCACGGTATACGCGCCGCGCATGGCGGCCAGGTAATCCCACACCGGCTGCGGCAGGCCGGCGCCGGCTTCGCGCAGCAGCACGCCCAGCAGGAACGCATACACGGTCGGCAGCCGCAGCACGCGGCGCAGCGCCTCGCGCCACGAGGCGTGCCCGCGCGCCGCTAGAAAATAGCCGATCGAGCTTTCCGCCAGCGTCACGCCCAGCATCAGCAGGATATAAATGGCGACCGTCCCCTCGTCGAACAGCGCGGTGGCCACCGGCAGCCCGAAATAGCCGGTATTGCCGGTCCCCGCCGTGCAGCCGATGATATTGGCGGTGGCGTCTTTCCAGAACCGCCGCGCGACCAGGTAAAACGAAATGCTTAAGCCGGCGGAAAAAACGTAGGTGATCAGCGGCAGCGTGAAGGTGGCCGCGGTGAATTCCGCGCGCATCACGCCGAAGAACATCACGAACGGCACCAGCAGGTAAAACACGATGCGCGCCACCGACTCGCGCTGCACCTGCATCCACCTGCCGGCGAAAAAGCCTAAGCCCACCGTGGCGTAAAGCGGGATCAGGCGGCCCAGCAGCAGGAAGAAAACGGACATGGTTTGGCGGTTGGTCGTTGCCGTTGGTTGCCGATGGTGACGGCAGACGGCAAACCTAACGGCTAACCAAACAACTTAGCAAGCTTCTTCGCCCTGCGTTTCTTCCAGTGGCCGCGGTGATAGGCGTCGGAGGCCAGCAGCGGCAGCACGGAGCCCGCCTCGGCGAACACCATCTGCTCATACGCCACGTCCACCTTGCCCCAGGAGCAGGCTTCCTTCAGCGTGGAAGAGCTGCACGCGCCGTCGCGGGAATCCGCCACGGTGATCTGCACCGCATATTTATGCATCTCCACTTCCTCTCCCAGGATCTCGGCGCACACCACCGTGTCTTGCGCGAAGTTCTTCGGCACGCCGCCGCCGATCATCAGCAGGCCCGTCGCGCCCGCCTCGATCTTGATCTCGGTCAGCTCGCGGAAATCGGCGATGGAATCGATGGTGAGATGTTTCTTGGGGTTTTCCGCCTGATGCAGCACCAGGCCGAAACCGGCGCTGGAATCGGTGAAGGCGGGGCAGAAAACCGGCACGTCGCGCTCCAAGGCCAGCTGCACCAGCGAGTCCTCTTTCTTCGCCTTGCCCTTGCTCAGCCAGCGCCCCATCTCTTTAATGAACGCCCGCGATGAATAAGGCTTAGGAGTGAGAGAGTCAGCCAGCTGACATATTGCATTATCGCAGGCTTGCAGCTCCTCTTCATCGATATAAGTGTCATAGATGCGGTCAATGTAAAGATCGCGCAGCTTGCGGTCGTCAACGAAAGGTGAGCCTTGGTAATGCTTGAATCCCAGCGCCTCGAAGAAATCCATGTCCACGATGGAAGCGCCCGTGGCCACCACCGCATCCACCATGTTATAGCGGATCAGGTCCGCATACAGCTTCATGCAGCCGCCCGCCGAGGTGGAACCGGCCAATGTGAGGATGATGGTGCAGTCCGGGTCCGCCAGCATGCGGTTATAAATGGCGGTGGCATTGGCCAGGTCGCGCGAGGTGAACGACATATCCGCCATCTGCTCGATGATGGGCCGCGCATCGAACGAGGTGATGTCGATATGCTCCACCGTTTTATTCAGCAGTTCGGCCTTGGGATTGGCTTTCGATTTAATCTTCGTTTTCATTTTTTATCCTCGGGTTTAAGCGTTTAGTATGGTCGCCTTGGGCACAGGCGGAGGCGGCCAACGGCATGGATCCGCGCCTTCGCGGCGTGACGCCTATTTGCAAATTAGAGCTCCACGCTTAACAGCGGATCGTCCGCCACCTCCACCGGAAGCCCGGTATGAAACCCGTTGAACTGCGTGCGCATGGTGGCGCCATACGCGCCGAGCTGGCCGATCTCGATCCAGTCGCCCTCGCGGATGTCCGCCGGCAGCACATATGCGTCCTGCAGCACGTCCATGCTGTCGCAGGTGGGGCCGAACAGCGTGAAGGGCGCCTCGTCATTGCCGAAATGGCCGTCAGGGCGAATCCCTCGCACCGGGAAGCGGAAATTGGTGTGGGCGGCGTCGAACAGGCTGCCGAACGCGCCGTCATTCAGGTAGAGCTTGCGGCCCTTGCGCAGTTCCACGCGCGCCACGGTGGAACCGCCTTCGGCCACCAGAGCGCGCCCCGGCTCGCACAGCACGCGGCAGTCGGGGCCAAGCGGCATCATGGCGAGCGCCTGGCGGATGGCCTGCATATAATCGCTGAGAGGCGGCGGCGTCATGCCGGGGTAAACGGAGGGAAACCCGCCGCCGACATCCAGCATGTCCAGCCGCACGTCGCTCTGCGTCAGCAGGTCGCGCACATAGCCGAGCGTGGTGATGTAGGATTGCGGGTCCATGCATTGCGAGCCCACATGAAAGCACACGCCGAACAGCGCGGCCGCCTTGCGCGTGGCTTGGAACAGCGAGGATGCTTCCTCCAGCTTCACGCCGAACTTGCCGGAAAGCGCATAAGCCGCTTTGTCGTTCGGGATGGAAAGACGCACCAGCAGCGCCAGGTCATCCGGGTAGCCGGTGACGTGCAGGATCTTCTGCAGCTCGTCATGGCTGTCCAGCGCGAAATGCCGCACGCCGTGCTTGAAATACGCCTCGGCGATGGCCTCGCGCGATTTCACCGGGTGCATGAAATAAATCCGCGCCTCAGGGAACAGCTTGGCCACGCTGCGCACTTCCGCCAGCGAGGCGGCGTCAAAATGGCGGATGCCCGCGCGGTGCAGCCAGGTGAGCACCTTGGGATCGGGATTGGTTTTCACCGCATACATCACGTCGCCGGGAAAATTCCGCACGAACCAGCGGCCGAGCCGCGCGATGGCGTGCGGGCGCAGGCAATGCACCGGTGCTTCCGGGCGCAGCGACGCCACCATCTCCGCCGCCGAGGCGAAGCGCAAACGCTTCACGCGCGAAGGGGCACGCAAACGTTCGGTGGGAACCAGGTTGATAACAGTAGGGGGAAATCTTAAGGCCGCAAGGGCCGAGCCGCCAGGGTCTTCATTCATCGCATCAAAATCCGTTTTCTAAATCGTTGACCAAAACTAATGGTCGTGGACCAGGAAGGCCACGAACCGCTCTCCAGAGGGGAGGAAACGATTATCAATCCTCATACAACTCTCATATGTTGTTGACGAAGCGACCTTCCTTAAACGGAATTGACTTAAATATAAAGCAAAAATACGTGGTTGTTAAGAGGTTTTTTGCCCTCTTCGGCTGCGCCGTGCGCGCGTGCCGATTATCTGCCGGTTTTCCGCCGCGCGAAACCATTTTGCCTCACCGAGCGAAAAGTGTTTTAAAGAAACCGCATATCCGCTATACCGCATACCACTTATGCCACCGCCCGCGCTTATGCAGCCCGCCCTCACCTTCGACGACGTCCTGTTGAGACCCCGTTATTCGGAAGTGCTGCCCGCGCAGGCGGACACCTCCACGCGGCTGACGCGCACATTGCCGCTGGGCATCCCGCTGATCTCGGCGGCGATGGACACCGTCACCGAGTCGCGCCTGGCCATCGCGATGGCGCAGCAGGGCGGCATCGGCTGCATTCACAAGAATCTTCCGCCGGCCGCGCAGGGGGATGAGGTGCGAAAGGTGAAGAAATTCGAATCCGGCATGGTGGTCAATCCCGTCACCATCACGCCGGAGGCAAGCCTGGCGGAAGCGCTGGCGCTGATGGAGCATCACCGCATCTCCGGCATTCCCGTCACCGAAAGCGGCTCCGGCAGGCTGGCGGGCATTCTCACCAACCGCGACGTGCGCTTCGCCTCCAACCCGCGCCAGCCGGTGCATGAGCTGATGACTAAAGACCGGCTGGTGACCGTGCGCGAGAGCATCGACCGCGACGAAGCCAAGCGCCTGCTGCACCAGCACCGCATCGAGAAGCTGCTGGTGGTGGACGACGCCTATCGCTGCATCGGGCTTATCACCGTCAAGGATATCGAGAAGGCCCACGCCTTTCCCAATGCCTGCAAGGACGCGCGCGGCCGCCTGCGGGTGGCCGCCGCCGTCGGCACCGGCGAAGACGGACGCGAGCGCGCCAAGGCGTTGATCGCGGCGGAGGTGGACGTGCTGATTGTGGATACCGCGCACGGCCATTCCAAAGGCGTGATCGAAGCGGTGAAAACCATCCGGAAAATCATCAGCGGCGACACGCAGCTGATTGCGGGCAATATCGCCAGCGCCGAGGCCGCGCGCGATCTGATCCGCGCCGGGGCGGACGCCGTCAAGGTGGGCATCGGCCCCGGCTCCATCTGCACCACGCGCATCGTGGCGGGCGTGGGCGTGCCGCAGCTTTCCGCCATCCGCGAAGTGGTGGAGGAAACGCGCAAGGCCAACGTGCCGCTGATTGCCGACGGCGGAATGAAATATTCCGGCGACCTGGCCAAGGCCATTGCCGCCGGCGCTGATTGCGTGATGCTCGGCTCGCTGTTCGCGGGCACCGAGGAAAGCCCCGGCGAGGTGGTGCTGTTCCAGGGCCGCTCTTATAAAGCCTATCGCGGCATGGGCTCGGTGGGCGCGATGGCGCGCGGTTCCGCCGATCGCTATTTTCAGCAGGAAATCGCCGACCGGCTGAAGCTGGTGCCGGAAGGCGTGGAAGGCCGCGTGCCGTTCAAGGGCCCGGTGGCGGACGTGGTGCATCAGTTGGTGGGCGGCCTGAAGGCGGCCATGGGTTACACCGGCAACGCCACCATTGCGGAAATGCAGCGCAATTGCGAATTCGTGCGCATCACCAGCGCCGGCCTGCGCGAAAGCCACGCTCATGACATCGTCATCACCCAGGAAGCGCCGAACTACCGGGCGGAGGGATAAAGCCTCCGCTGCCTAGGCCAGGCCGCAGGCCGTGGAGAAGCTCTCTTTGAGCGCCGCGTCCACCACATGCATCTTCGCCTCCACGCCCAGCGCCTGCAACGACGTCACCCCGTAATCACGGATGCCGCACGGCACGATGCCGTCGTAATGCGACAGATCCGGCGCGACGTTGACGGCGATGCCGTGATAGCTCACCCATTTGCGCACGCGCACGCCGATGGCGGCGATCTTGGCTTCGCCGCCGGGAACGTTCGTCCACACCCCTATCCGGCCCTGCCGCGTGAATCCTTCCACGCCCAGCCGGGCCAGCGCCGCGATGATCCATTGCTCCAGGAAGCGGATATAGCGGCGCAGATCGGGGGCGTCGGGAGCAAACAGCGCCTGCAGGTCCAGCACCGCATACGCCACGCGCTGGCCGGGGCCGTGATAAGTCACCTGCCCGCCGCGCCCGGTGCGGTGCACGGGAAAGCGCGCCCGCAACACGTCGCCGCTTTGCGCGGACGTGCCGGCGGTGTAAATCGGCGGGTGCTCCAACAGCCACACCAGCTCAGGCGCCGCCGCCTCGCGGATGGCGCGCGCGCGGGCTTCCATGAAGGAAACCGCCTGCTGGTAAGGCACAGGCTCCCCGGAGGCCCGCCACTCCACAGCAGGCGCCGGCGAAAGGCGGAGAGGCAAAGAAGAGGCTTGCATCCTGTCTTTATCCACCGCCGGGCGGCCGCCGTCAATCTTCCTTGCGCGCGCTTTGAGGGTTTGCTAAGTACAGTCTCCCCCCGATATGCGGTCGTGGCGGAATGGTAGACGCACTACCTTGAGGTGGTAGCGGGGAAACCCGTGGAGGTTCAAGTCCTCTCGACCGCACCAATCATTCGCCGCAGGCTTCGCGTGGCCATTCCTTGTATTATACTGAAAAATAATATTTTTAAGTAATCGGGACCCTTTCTTACCTAATCGTAACACAATCGTAGCATTTATACGGTATAATCACGGAAAGCAGAGAAACGCTTCTCTTTTAGAAAGAGTATTTTATGGCAGATGATTCGAATAAACCGGCCAGGGATCCGGATATGATAGTTGATAACCTTGTGGATCTTGCGAATAGGCCGCCCCCTGATCCGAAATCGCCCAATCTTGATGCGGAACACGCAACAAAAA
>JAFATP010000075.1 GCA_019243895.1 Alphaproteobacteria bacterium | reverse complement strand
CTATCCCATGGGGTTCGACGATAACGGCCTGCCTACCGAGCGGCTGGTGGAGAAAATCAAGGGCAAAAAAGCCGCCCAATATGAAAGCCGCGAGGCGTTCGTAGCGGATTGCCGGGAGATCGTGGAGGGCGCCATCGCCGAATTCCGCGCGCTGTTTTCCAGCGTGGCGCTCAGCGTGGATTGGCGCCGCGAATATCACACCATCAGCGACGCGGTGATGCGCTTAAGCCAGGCGTCGTTCCTGGACTTGCTGCGGGAAGGCGAGGCGTATCGGGATTTCCGCCCCACCTATTGGGACTGGGTGGACCAGACGGCGATTGCGGCGGCGGAAATCGAAAACAGGGAAATGTCCGGCGTGATGCATGAGATTTGCTTCACACTTGAAGAAACGGCTCCCGAAGGAGCGCAGCGACGACTGGCGAGCGACGCGGGGGCAGCCCGCGCCGCGCCAGGCGGCGAAGGCGCTGAGCGCAATCATATAATCATCGCCACCACCCGCCCGGAGCTGCTCGGCGCGTGCGTGGCCGTGATGTATCACCCCGAAGACCCGAATGCGGAAAAGTATAAGGGAAAGACAGCCGTGACGCCGCTGTTCGGCGTGAGAGTGCCGATGATTGCCGATGAGCTGGTGGAGCGCGACAAAGGAACCGGTCTGGTCATGTGCTGCACCTTCGGCGACGATACGGACAAAGAATGGTGGCGGAAGCATGAATTGCCGCTGCGGGCGATTCTCGGCAGCGACGGGAAGCTGAATATGGAATGCCACACCCCGCTGACAGCCGGGGCTGGTGCGGCTGACGCGCTTCGGCAACTGCACGGGCTCAAGCTGAAACCGGCGCGCGAAAAAACGGTGGAGCTGCTTCAGGCCGAAGGCGCATTACGCAAGCAGACGCCGATCACTCACAGCGTCAAATGCGCCGAGCGCAGCGGCACGCCGATTGAGATCATTCCCACGCGGCAATGGTATATCCGCACGATGGACAAGAAAGAGGCGCTGCTTGAGCGGGGGCGGCAATGCGCGTGGCACCCGGAATATATGCGCGTGCGGCTGGAGCAATGGACCGAAAGCCTGAAGGAAGACTGGTGCATCAGCCGCCAGCGGTTTTTCGGCGTGCCGTTCCCGGTGTGGTATTCGAAGCGCGCGGGCGAAGAAGGCAAACCGATTTATGCGTCGCCTGACCAGTTGCCGATTGATCCGGCGGTGGGGTTGCCCGAGGGCTATGCGCGGGAAGAAGTTATGGCCGATTCCGACGTCATGGACACCTGGGCCACGTCGTCGCTGACGCCGCAGATCAATGCGGGGTCGCTGGAGCCGGGTAAGCTATTCCCCGCCGATCTGCGCCCGCAGGCGCATGAGATCATCCGCTCCTGGGCGTTTTACACCATCGTGAAGGCGCATCTGCACGCGAACACCGTTCCGTGGAAGCACCTGATGATTTCCGGCTGGTGCCTGGCCGCCGACAAAACCAAGATGAGCAAATCCAAGGGCAACGTGGTGACGCCCGCCGCGCTGATTCAGGAAAAAGGCGCGGACGCCGTGCGCTACTGGGCCTCCACTTCGCGGCTGGGACAGGACACCGCCTTTTCCGAGGAGCTGCTGAAGATCGGCCGCAAGCTGACGACCAAGCTGTGGAACGCCAGCAATTTCGTCAGCCTGCAACTGGAAAAGCTGAAAGAAAGGCCCGGGAGCGCGGCGCAGGAAGTGCGCGGCGGCATCATCTCCAAACCGCTGGATGTGTGGATTCTCTCCCGCCTGCACGGCGCGGCGGCGCGCGCCACCGCCGAGTTCGAGCGGTTCGAATATTGCGACGCGCGCGTGGCGGTGGAGGATTTCTTCTGGAATGATTTCTGCGACAATTACCTGGAATTGGTGAAACTGCGCGCCTATGAGGGCGACGCTTCGGCGCTGCATACGCTGTTTCACTGCCTGCACGCCGTGCTGCGGCTGTTCGCGCCGTTCGTGCCGCATGTGACGGAGGAGATTTTCAGTCATCTCTTCGCCGGGCACGGCTCCATCCATGCGCGCGGCATGTGGCCGGAAGCGGGGGATTATCCGCACGACGCCGAAGCGGAGCAGGCGGGGGCGGCCGCGGTGGAGGCGTTGAACGCGGCGCGCAAGGCCAAGTCCGAAGCGGGAGTTTCCATCAAATGGCCGGTGGCGGAACTTCGCCTGCCGCGCGAGATGAAATCACGGATGGCTTCCTTGGCGGAAGACCTCAAGGCTGCCGCCAATGTGCAGGGAGAGATCGCCGAGGGCGAGCTGCGCGTCACGCTGGCGGCGGAAGGAGGAGGGGATGAGCGACGAGCCTAAGGACGAAGCGGACGATGCCGGTTTGCGCGACAGCATGGCGGCAAGCGGGTTCAAGCCGAATGCCGACGGCGTGCGCTGGGCGGCGGCCAGGCCGAAAGTGCTGGTGGCGGGCGCGTATAAGGTAATCCGCACCGCCGCGGAAAAAGCGCGTGATCTGGCGGGACGGGGGCGGTGACCTCCATCGACACCTTTGACATGGATCGCGCGCTTCCCTCGCATCAGCAGCGGCTGGCGGAGGAAAAAAAGGTGAACGTGTATTTCGTGCCGGGCGCGGACCGCAACGGCAACCCGAATTACGTTTACGCGGTGTGCAGCTCCATGCTGCATGAGATGTTTCTACACGCCGTGCGCGACGGCAATATCCCGGATTTCGCCGTGGTGGTGGAAATGGGCGGCGGCGAGCCGAGCGAGGCGGTGAAGGAAAAAATGCTGCGCTATTACGGCTTCGATCACGCCGAGGCGGCGGGAGAATAATCCGGCAGCTTCAGCCCGCGCGCCTGCAACGCCTGCGTCAGCCCGTTCAGGACACGCCGCAGGCCCGCCGCATCGGCGGCTTCGGCGCGGGCCACCAGCATGGCCTGCGTGTTGGAGGCGCGCAGCAGCCACCAGCCTTCCGGCAGGCGCACGCGCACGCCGTCCACATCGCTGAACTCCGCGCCCTCCGCCGCCAGGGCGGCGCGCACTTCCTCGATGACGGCGAATTTGCGCGCATCCGGGCAGGGGAAGCGCAGCTCCGGCGTGTTGAAAACGGGTTTCAGCGCCTTGCGCCACGCCGAAAGCGGGCGGTCCATGCGCGAAAGCGCCGCCAGCAAGCGCATGGCGGCATAAAGGCCGTCGTCAAACCCGTAATAGCTGTCCGCGAAGAAAATATGCCCGCTCATCTCGCCCGCGAGCTTGGCCGCCGCCTCTTTCATTTTTGCCTTGATGTGCGAATGGCCGGTTTTCCACATCAGCGGCTGTCCGCCCAGCGCCCGGACGCCGTCAAACAGCGTCTGGCTGGCCTTGACGTCGGCAATCACCGTGGCGCCCGGATGCGCCGCCAGCAGGCGCTCGGCGTAAAGCAGCAGCAGCTGGTCGCCCCACAGGATTTCGCCCTCGTCATCCACCACGCCGATGCGGTCGCCGTCGCCGTCAAAGGCGATGCCCGCGTCGCAGCGCTCCCGCCGCACGGCGGCGATCAGCTGCGCGAGATTCTCCGGCTCGGTGGGGTCCGGGTGATGGGCGGGAAAGTTTCCGTCAATGGCGGTGTTGAGCGCGATATGCGTGCCGGGAAGGCGGGCGGCGAGGGCGGAAACGATGTCGCCCGCCGCTCCGTTTCCGGCATCCCACGCGATGCTGAGTTTGCGCCCGCCGCCGTCATAAGCAGCCAGCAGCGCCGCCAGGTATGCGGCGGAGACATCATGCGCATGAATGTTTCCGGGAGCAGGCGGCGAGGCAGGCTTTTTCGCGGCGATGGCCTGCGCCAGCGCGCGGATGTCGTCGCCGTAGAAAGGGTGTGCGCCGAGCATGAATTTGAAGCCGTTGTGATCCGGCGGATTATGCGAGCCGGTGACCATCACGCCGCCATCCGCCTGCAGATGATGCACGGCGAAATACAGCATCGGCGTGGGGCCGCGCCCGATATGCAGCACGTCCGCGCCGCCCTGCGTGAGCCCGGCGCACAGCGCCTGTTGCAGGGGGGGGGAGCTTAAGCGTCCGTCGTAGCAGACGCAGATGCGAGGCGGGTGGCCGCAGCGGTCGGCGGCGCGGCGCGCAAAGGCATGGCCGATGGCGGCGGCGTCCGCCTCGTGAAGCGTCTGGCCTGCGATGCCGCGTATGTCATATTCGCGGAAAATACCGGGATCGGGAGCAGGCATCAGGGATTCTTGGGCGGCGCGGTCGGCGCGACAGGTGCTTTGGCAGCGGGCGGTTTCGGCGTGAGCCGGGCGTTTTGCAGGCGCCGCTGCTCCGCCAGCTCCACGGTGACGCGCTCGGCCTTTTTGGGATCCATCTCCGCCAGCACCGGCGCGGCTTTTTTCTCCGCCATGCGGTCCACCACCAGCAACAGCACCGGCATTTCCAGTTCATTGAAAATGCGCGCCGCATCGCGCGGTTTCATCGCCTCGTAAATCTTCACCAGGCTCTTGATCTTGGCGTCTTCGGCGTTGGTGTAGGTGGCGATCATTTCCTGCAGCTCTTTTTTCATGGTATCCACCTGCGCCAGCTTATCGTCGATGCGCTTCTCGGTGGCCGAAAGCAGGTTTTCCTTCACCTCCAGGTCTTTGCCCCAGCTGTCCAGCTGCTCGCGGCGCTTGCTCAAGTTTTGCAGGATGTCGATCTCGGTGGGGCTGAAAATGCGCGCGCCCGGCGCCAGGCCGTGACCGCTGCCCGGCTCCTCCGGCGGCGGCGGCTCGCTGGTCTGCGGGGCGGCGGCTTTTTCCCCTTCGCCGGATTTTCCTTCGCCCTTGCCCTCGGATTTACCTTCTCCCTTACCTTCCGGCTTTCCCTCCGCCGCTTTGCCTTCCGCGGGTTTCTCTGCGGCAGCGGTCTTCCCTTCTGCCGCCGTTTTTCCTTCCGCCGGCTTCGCGTCAGCGGCTTTTGCCTCCGCGGCGGGATTGCCTTCGGCGGGCGCCGGCGGCGGGGTGGGCGCGGCGGGAGGCTTGGGGGAGACGGGCGCGGGCGGAGGCGGGGGAGGCTTTTGCTGGGCCTCCACCGAACCGACCAGCATCAGCCGGGTGAATTCCTCGCCGCCGCGCACCACATCGGCCAGTTTCACCGCCATCAGCATAAAGGCGGCGAACATGGTGA
>JAFATP010000105.1 GCA_019243895.1 Alphaproteobacteria bacterium | reverse complement strand
CGGCGTGGAGAATGATGCGCTGTCCTTCACTTTCAGCAAATCCCTCCCCGCCGCCGCCTCCTCTAAGGACACGCTGGAGACAGACGAGGTGATGGGATAATTACTCGCCCCGCAACAGTCGACATCGCACGGTGGCTGCTCTATGTGGAAACCTACGCCTCGGCGCATCAAAGAGATAGTGACGAAAGAGTATCTTGAAAAGGCGCAAGCCTTGTGTGATAGCGCGAGAAACCGGGCTGAATATCCAACGCTTCGCGAAGGCCTTGAAGCACTTAGATCCATTCCCGCTATGTCCATATCCGATATCGCTGAGAACCCGGCGATTGTCGAGCGTGCCAAAGCATTCCTCCGAAGCCTGCGCACGCTGCAGCAGTCGCTGAATGCTCCACCTCCCATGGGTTTGGAAACATTGGAAGATCGTACCTGGGTGCCCGTTGGAAACTATGAAAATTCCATGCTGATGGCCGATGCCGAAGCATTGGCAAAGCCGCTGGAACGGTTGCGCCTAATGCCGGATGCCCCTTATAGGTTCTGATTTTCTTCGCGTTCTTCTCGTGTCATTTTGAGTGAAAAAAAGCGTTCCTCATTTCACCCACCAGGTGCCGAAGCCCAGATTATAGCGCGGCGTCACTTGCGGCATGCCGAACTTGTCCCAGTAGGCGATGCGGAGATCGTAAACTGCTGTTGCTTGCCATCATCTAAAGACTATGTTATGTTGGTAACATGTTACCAAAAGAACCATCTACGCCGCGCGAAAAAATGCGCCGTTATCGCACCAAGCTGCGCGCGCAAGGCTTGCGCCCAGTGCAGATTTGGGTACCAGATACGCGCGCGCCGGGCTTTGCCGAGGAAGCGAAACGGCAATCGGAATTACTGAGCCACTCGCCCGCCGAAGAAGAAGTGTTGGAGTGGATCCAAGCGGCCATCGCCGATTGGAATGATGAATGGAAATGAAGCGAGGTGCAGTCGTTCTGGCCGTGGTTCCAGGCGAATATGGAAAACCGCGCCCGGCTGTTGTGGTGCAGTCAAACCTGTTTATTCCCCATCACCCCAGCATTATCATCTGTCCAATCACCAGTGAACTGCAAGATACTCCCATTTCCCGGCTGCCCGTGCACTCCACTAAGAAAAACGGCCTTCATCTTCCTTCGGAGATCATGATCGATAAGGTCATCGCATTGCATCGCAAACGTATCGGCCCGGTCATTGGCGCGCTGGATGAAGATACCATGCTTCAGCTCAGCCGCTTGCTGGCCACGTTCCTTGGCATTGCCGGTTAGCCGCCCTCATTTCACCCACCAGGTGCCGAAGCCCAGATTATAGCGCGGCGTCACTTGCGGCATGCCGAACTTGTCCCAGTAGGCGATGCGGAAGAACCCGGAATGCCAGTGCGGAATCATGTAATGCTCGAATAGCAGCACGCGGTCCAGCGCGCGGCCCGCCGCCGTCAGCTCCGGCAGCGTCTGCGCCTTGGTGAGCGCGGCCAGCGCGGCGTCCACCGCCGGGTTTTTCGCCCCCGCCAGGTTATTGCCGCCCTTGACGTCGGCCTGCGCCGAATGCCACAGGCTCACCTGCTCGGCGCCGGGATAAAACACGCCGCGGTTGATCCACGCCGAGATGATATCGAAATCATGGTCGTCCACCCGCTTCTGGTATTGCGCGTCGTCGACGCGGCGCAGCGTGGTGGCGATGCCGAGCTTGTCCAGATTATGCCGCATCTGCCCCACCACCCGCTCCATGGTGGGCTGGCGCAGCATGAATTCCAGCGTCAGCACCTCCCCGGTTCTGGCATTCACCCGCTTGCCGTCGCGCAGCACCCAGCCCGCCTCCTCCAGCAATTGCTGCGCGCGGATCAAATTAGCGCGGTTGTTGCCCGTGCCGTCGGTTTCCGGCAGGCGGAACGGCTGCGTAAACAGCGCGGGCGGCAGGGCGTCCGCGTAAGGCGAAAGCAGCGCCTTTTCCTGCGGCGCCGGTACGCCTTCCGCGGCGAACGGCGTGTTCTGGAAATAGCTGGTGTTGCGCATGTACGCGCCGTAAAAAATGGTCTTGTTCAGCCAGGCGAAATCCAGCGTCAAGTCGATGGCCTCGCGCACGCGCGGGTCCGCGAGCTTGGCCTGCCGCGTGTTGAACACGAAACCCTGCATGCCCTGCGGCACGCCGTCGGGCACCGCGCGCTTGATGAATTTCCCTTCGCGCAAAGCGGGGCTGTCATACGCGTTGGCCCAGTTGCGCGCCACGTATTCCTGCCGGAAATCATACGCCCCGGCCTTGAACGCCTCCAGCGCCACGTTCTCGTCGCGATACATCTCGTATGTCAGCCGGTCGAAATTATTCTGGCCGACGTTCACCGGCAGCTGCGCCCCCCAGTAATCCTTCACGCGCGCATAGGTGATGGAGCGGCCGGGGTCCACCTGCTCCACGCGGTAAGCGCCGCTGGAGAGCGGCGGCTCGTCAAGCGTGGTTTTCTCGAAATCATGCGTGTCGTAATAATGCTTGGGCAGGATCGGCATCTGCGCCGCCAGCAGCGGCAGCTCGCGGTTTTTGGTGTCGTTGAAGGTGAAGGTCACCGCGCGCGGGCCGGTTTTTTCCACCCGTGTAATAGGCGCATAGAGAATGCGATAGGTGGGGTCGCCCTTGTCCTTCAGCGCGGTATAGGAAAATACCACGTCCTCCGGCGTGATGGGCGTGCCGTCATGCCAGCGCGCCTGCCTGCGCAGCACGAAGGTGGCGGCGCTGCGGTCGGCGGCAATGTCCACCGATTCGGCCACCAGCCCATACATGGTTTCCGCCTCGTCCAGCGAGGGGATCATCAGGCTCTCATACAGCGTCTGCACGCCGGGGGCTTTGACGCCCTTGAGAATGAAGGGGTTCAGCGTGTCGAACGTTCCCACCTCGGCCAGCTTCACTTCGCCGCCTTTGGGAGCGCGCGGATTCACGTAATCGAAATGCGCGAAGCCCGGCTTGTATTTGCATTCGCCGTAAAGCGTCAGGCAATGCGAGGGCGCGGCGTCAGCGGCGCCTGCCATGGCCCACCATGCGACGCCCGCGGCCAGCGCCACCCGCCCTTTTACCATGCGGGGCATTGCCGTTTAAGCGCTTCCCCACGGCCCGCCGCCGGTGCCGCCGCCGGGGTTGCCGGAGCCGGATGCCGGGGCGGGCGAGGACGCGCCGCCGGTGGGCACCGCATGGCGCACCGCGCCGAACACGGCCAGGGCCTGGGCCGTCATGCCGGCGGCATCGCCGGCGTTGGCAGGCAGCAGGACGGTGGTGCCGCTGCGCGCCAATTCCCTGAACGCCGCCACATACTGCTCGGCGACGCGCAGCGCCACCGCGCCGTCGCCGCCCCGGCGCTGCAGCGCGTCGGCCACCATCTCGATGCCGCCGGCGGTGGCCTTGGCCACGGCGAGAATCGCCTCCGCCTCGCCCTTGGCGCGGTTGATCTGGTCGATCATCGCGCCTTCGGATTGCAGCACCACCTGCTGCTTGCCCGCCTCGGCCACGTTGATCTGGCTTTGCCGCTTGCCTTCCGATTCCAGGATCACCGCGCGCTTCTGCCGCTCCGCCGCCATTTGCAGTTCCATCGCCTTCAGCACGGAGGTCGGCGGCGTGATGTTCTTGATCTCATAGCGCATGCATTGAATGCCCCAGCTTTGCGCCGCGTGGTTGATGGCGGTGACGATATTGGCGTTC
>JAFATP010000051.1 GCA_019243895.1 Alphaproteobacteria bacterium | reverse complement strand
AGCAATGCGGTAACCGTCAGCAATAACAGTATCGGCACCGGGTTCCTGAGCAGCATCGGCGGCAATGGGATTGACGTGGCCAACAGCAATGCGGTAACCGTCAGCAATAACAGTATCGGCACCGGGTTCCTGAGCAGCATCGGCGACACCGGCATCGTTGTGGATCCGAGCAGCGACATCACCATCAGTGGCAACACGATACAGAATGCCCTGACCGGCATCAGCGTGAGTGATCTCACCGGCACTAACCTGATCAGCGGCAACATCATCGGCAACATTGCGAACGATGCGGTTGATGTGCTGAACAGTAACAACGTGACCATCAGCGGCAACAGCATCGGTACGATTGGTGCTGGTTCTGTAACCAAGGACGGCATCAATGAGTCCGGCAGCGATCAAGTGGTGATCGCCGCCGACATCATTGGCACCGGCGGTGTGGGCAGCATCGGCGGTACAGGCATCTTCGTGGATCCGAGCAGCAACATCACCATCAGCGGCAACACGATACAGAATGCCTCCACGGGCATTAACGTGAGCGGCCTGACGGGTATCAACCAGATCAGCGGCAACACCATCGGCAGCATTGCGAACGATGCGGTTGATGTGCTGAACAGCATTAACGTGACGATCAGCGGTAACAGCATCGGCACCGCCGGCGCCGGCAGCATCGGCGGGACAGGCATCTTCGTGGACCCCAGCGTCAACGTCTCAATCACCGGCAACACCGTGCAGAACGCGGCAACCGGCATCAGCGTGAGCGACTTGAGCGGCAGTAATGCCGTCAGCGGCAATACCGTCGATTTTATCGCCAATAACGGCATCGATATCATCGATAGCGCTAACGTGACCGTCAGCGGCAACTTGGTTGGCACCGCCGGCGTTGGCAGCATCGGCGGAACCGGTATCTTCGTGGATCCCAGCGCCAATATCTCCATCACCGGCAATACGGTGCAGAATGCGGCAACCGGCATTGATGTCAGGGGTTTAAGCGGCAACAATGTCATCAGCGGCAATATCATCGACTTTATCACTAATAACGGCATCGATGCGGCCAACAGCGCCAACGTGGCCATCAACACCAACTTTATCGGCACCGGCGGAGCGAACAGCATCGGCAACACGGGCATCAATGCCTTTACGGTGACGGGCCTTACGCTGAACGGCAACACTATCCAAAACAGCGTGCTCGGCATTAATATCGGCAACAGCGCCGCCGCCACGGTGACGGGCAACATGCTGAACGGCAATGCCAACGGCATTGAAGTGGTCGGCAGCAACGGGGTGCAGTTCGCCTCCAACACCATCGTCGGCAACGGTGACAGCACCGGCTTCGGCGTGCTGGTGCAGAACAGCGACTCCGTGAGTTTCCTCGGCGATAAGATTCTCGCCTATCTGGTGGGAATTCGCCTGGATAACGCCCAGAACGCCTCGCTGGATACCATGACGCTGGATAACGATATTTTCGCCCTGGCGGCGCAAAATAATTCAGGGGGTCTGACCGTTGCCAATAGCGAGTTTGCCAATGACTTCGCGGCGGTGATTCTGGACGGCCCCGGCACCTCCATGAGCTTCCTCGGCGACGGCAGCCGCTTCAGCAACATCACCGCTTATTTCGTGATGGCGGACAACGCCATGCAGGGCCAGGTGCTGGATGCCAGCCAGCAGACCTTTAACGGCACGCGCGGCGCCGACTTCTCGTTTGCGGAGCTGACGGATGCCGAAAGCCGCACGCTGGACGCCCATCTCGGGCTGCCGACCGGCATCGTGTTCTACCGTAACCTGCCCGGTTCCACGGCCGGCGCGCCGACTTTCGGTTCCGTCCTGAACCAGTTCCTGGAAAGCCGCGGCACGCTGTTCTCCGGCTCGATCTTCTCTTACGCCGGTCAGACCATCGGCAGCAGCGTGACCGACAATATTTATAACTTCCGGGTGCAGGATGTGAATCTCAGCCTGCTGGCACCGGGCGCCGCCGGTGGAATTCCGGCGGGCGGCGCCACGCCGCAGGCGCTGAACAACCTGGCGCCGGCAGCAGGCGGCGATGATGCCGCCCAGCTGGCGGAGCTGTCACCCTCGGCAGGCGGCGCCGGCGATTGCGGCAATAACTTCCTCGGCAGCGGTTTCTCTCTCAACTTCGATGCAGGCAGCTGCAGCAGCCAATAGGTTATCATGACGGATATGACGCAGACGGCATCCAACGCGGTGTCTAACCTTCCGCTTTTCTTCCAGCAGCCCGTGCCGCTGGATATGAAGCGCCACGCCAAGGCAGGCCTTATGCCCGGGCAGAACCTGAGCTTCTCCGCCGCCACCAACTCCATTCTCATTAATGCCGTCGAGTTCGTGGAAGCGGCCAAGCATTATCCCATCGTGTTCACGCTGACCGACCTGCCGGCGCCGGCCGTAGTGCTGGGCTTGGAGCAACGGAATTATTTCGTGGATGCCGAGGGGGAATGGAAGGAAGGGGCATATGTTCCCGCCTACGTCCGCAAATATCCCTTCGTGTTCATGGAAGTGCCGGAGCGCCAGCAGTTTCTGCTCTGCATCGATGAGGGAACGCCTCTTTTCCGCAAAAACGGCGGCAAAGGCGCACGCTCTTTTTATGAGGAGGAAAAGCCCTCCGAGCTCACGCGCAACGCCCTGGAATTCTGCACCGCCTTCCACAACCATTACCAGCTCACCCGCCAGTTCGCGGAAGCCCTGAAGGCGTCGGATCTGCTGACTCCCACGCAATCGGACACCAAGCTTTTCAACGGCAGGGAGATTCACCTCGGCGGATTCCAGGTGGTCGATGAGAAAAAAGTCGCGGCGATGCCGGAGGCCACCGTGTTGGAATTTCACAAGAAGGGCTGGCTGCCCCTGTTGTATTTCGCCCTGATGTCGGCATCCAACTGGAGAAAGCTGGCTGACATGGCCGCCGAGCGCGACCGCTCGCCAAAGCGCTTCAAAGCAGGCGCCTGATCTCCTTCAGGACGGCACTCCGCCTTTCCAGGGCGGCGCTATCACTTGTTGCTCCGCCCCGCGCAGGGCATGGAAGAGATGCAGCATGGCCGCCACGCCCAGCAACGGCGCCGCCAGATTCAGCACAGGAATAGTCGAGCAGAAGCTGATGGCCGCTCCCGCGATCAGAATGGTTCGGCGCCCCCGCCGCTCCATTTCCGCCGCTTCCGCCGCGCTGACGCGCCGCCCGGCCATCATGCGGAAGAACTGCATGCCCAGCAGATAACCGTTCAACCCGTAATAGAGCATCAGTCCGAAAACGGGGATCAAATACAGCGGCAGGCAAAGCACGTTCAGCGCGATCGCCTTCACGGTGAACCAGATGTCCTCCAGCAGCGTGGGCCAGAACGGCGGCCTGGCGGGCGGCAATCCCGGATAATCCTCGCGCTCGATGACATCCGCCATGTAATCATCAAAGAAATTCACCAGCAGCGGATAAAGCAGCGGAAACAGAAACCACGCCAGCACTGTGCCGCCGAGGCCGCTTATCACGTGCAGCAGAAAGCCTTCCGAGCCGCTGATGCCCGCATACGCGGCAATGAGGTAGGCGATGATCCACGTCAGCACCATCCAGCCGCCGACATACGCCAGCAGGCAAAGCAGAAAAAGCTTGAGGATGCCGGGTAGAAAAAGATTGCGCGCCGCCCGCGCGAAGATCGTGAAGAGCATGGTATTTCCTTCCTCGAATCTTCTAACCATGATACGCCACTCCCGGCAATAGCAAAGCTGGATGGGAAAGAGCGCGCTCTGCAAGATTATCGCGTTTTTATCGGTGAACGGGCAGAGTTGCACTTTTCATGCATCGGTAAAATAATAAGTTGAGGAACTGACTGATGACGGCACCGCGAAAAATATGGCTTATCACCGGGGTTTCCAGCGGATTCGGGCGTTACTTGGCCGATAGCGTGATCCAGACCGGCGATTTTGTGGTGGGCACCATGCGCAAGCAGGCGCAGATTGACGAATTCAACCGGTTTTACGCGGGCAGGGGCGTGGCCTTGCGCATGGATGTGACGCATCCGGTGGAGATCGAGGATGGCATTCGCCGCGTGCTGAAAGAGCATGGCCGGATCGACGTGCTGGTGAACAACGCCGGATACGGCCTGTTCGGCGCGGTGGAGGAGGTGAGCACCAAGGAAGCGCGAGACCAGATGGAAACCAATTTCTTCGGCGCGCTCGCTGCCACGCAAACGGTGCTTCCCGCCATGCGCCGGCAACGCTCCGGCTGCATCGTGCAGATTTCATCGGTGGCGGGTTTCAGGAGCTCTCCTGGGCTGGGAATCTATAATGCCAGCAAATTCGCGCTGGAAGGCTTCAGCGAGGCGCTGGCGCAGGAAGTTGCGCCTCTGGGCATCAGGGTGTTGATCGTGCAGCCTGGCCCCTTCCGCACGCAATGGGCGGGCGCGTCCGCCAAAACCGCCGCCAAGCGCCTGGAGGATTATGGCTCCACCGCCCACGCCTGGATGGAACAGATCAAAGGCTATAGCGGCACACAGCCGGGCGACCCGGAAAAAGGCGCAAAGCTGATCATCCGGGCGGTCAATGCCGAAGCGCCGCCGCTGCGGCTGCCGCTGGGCAAGACCGCGATTGACCGCATCCGCGAAAAAATTCGCCGGATGGAAGAAGAGATGGAGCAGTGGGAGGACGCATCGGTGAATACCGCTTTCGAGGAATGAATGCCTTGAGAAAGGCGCGTTGCGGGGTTAGCTTAGGGTCAGGAGACAGGGGCGGATGCAGACGAAAATAAATATCGACCTGATCAAAAAGCATTTCCTTGAGCGCGCCAAGGGCAAGCAGGCCATGCGCACCGCGGTGGTGCATCCGTGCAGCGCGGAGGCCCTGCTCGGCGCCGTCGACGCGCAGCGCGAAGGGTTGATCGAGCCGGTGCTGGTGGGGCCGCGCTATAAGATTGAAGCGCTGGCGGAAAAAGGCGGGTGGGATATCTCCGCTTATCCCCTCGTGGACGTGCCGCACAGCCACGCCGCAGCGCAGGCGGCGGTGGAAATGGCGCGCGACGGCAAGGTGGAAGGGCTGATGAAGGGCAGCCTGCACACCGATGAGCTGATGAGCGAGGTGGTGAGGCCGGAAAGCGGCCTGCGCACCGAGCGGCGCATCAGCCATGTGTTCGCCATGGCCACCGAGCATTACCATAAGCCTTTCCTCATCACCGATGCCGCCATCAACATCGCCCCCAACCTGCTCACCAAACGCGACATCGTACAGAACGCCGTGGATCTGCTGATCGCTATCAGCGAGCGCCCCATCGCGCCTAAGGTGGCGGCGCTGTCGGCGGTGGAAACCGTCAACCCGGCGCTGCAATCCACCGTGGATGCCGCCTGCCTGTGCAAAATGGCCGACCGCGGGCAGATTGCGGGGGCCATCGTTGACGGGCCGCTGGCGTTCGATAACGCCATCAGCGCCGAGGCGGCCAGAATCAAGGAGATCCATTCGCCCGTGGCGGGGGATGCGGATATTTTCCTGGCGCCCGACCTGGAATCCGGCAACATTCTGGCCAAGCAGCTTATCTTGCTGTCGCAGACGTCCTCGGCGGGGGTGATTCTCGGCGCGCGCGTGCCGATCGTGCTCACTAGCCGCTCGGACGGGGTGGAATCCCGCATCGGCTCCTGCGCGCTGGCGGTGCTGATGGCGGACGCACGGCGCAATAGGCGGGCGACGCCGCCGTAAGGCTCCGGGCCGGATAAATTTCCGGTATTATCAGATTCTGCCATGCGGGCAGCTTATCGCAATCGTAGCTGGAAATCTTGTCCGGTTTGCCTGATAATACCGAACACATCCGGTATTATGTAGCAACATGACCATCCGTGCTTGCTTCTGCCGCGCGCCTATCTATGGTGGCTCGGGAAAGCAGAGGAGCGGGCGCGTCCATGAGCCTCACACACCAAAAGAAACGGCAACGCTGGTTCGATGCGCTGGCATTCACCATCGTGGCCACTTTCCTGGTCTTCCTGGCGTGGGGCGGGGCGCAGCTTTCCGCGCCGATCAGCCATCTGGACCAAACCCCCATCAGCCTGGCGCCGCGGCATCTGCCGGCGTACGCGCTGCGCACCACGCTGCGCATGCTGATCGCCGTGGTGGTCTCGCTGGCGTTCACGCTGATTTATGCCACGCTCGCCGCGAAGAACCGTAAGGCGGGGCAGATTCTGGTGCCGTTGCTGGACATTCTGCAATCGGTGCCGGTGCTGGGCTATATCTCCTTCACCGTGACCGGATTTATCGCCTTGTTTCCGGGGCGCGTGCTGGGGGTGGAATGCGCGGCCATCTTCGCCATCTTCACCTCACAGGCGTGGAACATGACCTTCAGCCTGTATCAGTCGCTGAAATCCACCCCGCGCGACATGGATGAGGCGGCGTTCGTGTTCCGGCTTTCCGGCTGGCAGAAATTCTGGAAGATGGAGCTGCCTTACGCCATGCCGGGCCTGATCTGGAACACCATGATGTCCATGTCCGGCGGATGGTTCTTCGTGGTGGCGTCGGAGGCCATCACCGTCGGCCACCAGCAGATCATGCTGCCCGGCATCGGCTCCTACATCTCGCTGGCCATCCAGAAGCAAAACCTCGCCGCCATTTTTTACGCCATCGGCGCCATGATGGTGGTGATCCTGCTGTATGACCAGCTGATGTTCCGCCCGCTGGTGGCGTGGTCGGATAAATTCCGCTATGAGCTCACCGCGTCGCAGGTGGCGCCGAACTCCTGGCTGTTAATGCTGTTCGCCAAAAGCAGGCCGGTTAAAAGACTGTTTGCTCCCGTGGGCCGGCTCGGCCATGTGCTGATGCGCATTCCCTTGTTCCGGCCGCGCGCGCCCATTTCCTTCTCCGCCGCCGAGGCCCGGCTGTTCGATTACCTGTGGTATGCCCTGCTGCTGCTGGCGGCGGTGGTGGCCTGGCGCCATGTGATGATTTTTTTCACCACCAGCGTGGAATGGCGTGACGTGGCGCAGGTGGCGCTGCTGGCGGGCATCACCCTGGCGCGGGTGATCGTGCTGATTATTCTGGCGTCGCTGATATGGGTGCCGCTGGGGGTGTATATCGGGCTGAGGCCGAAACTTGCGGAGCTGGTGCAGCCGGCGGCGCAGTTTCTGGCGGCGTTTCCCGCCAATCTGCTGTTCCCGCTGGCGGTGGTGGTGATCTCCCGCTATGCGCTGAACCCGGATCTCTGGCTGAGCCCGCTGATGATCCTGGGCACGCAATGGTATATTCTTTTCAACGTCATTGCGGGCGCCTCCGCCTTTCCCAATGATCTGCGCGAGGCGGCGTCCAATTTCCGCATCCGGGGCTGGCTGTGGTGGCGCAAGGTGATGCTGCCGGGCATCTTCCCTTATTTCGTTACCGGCGCTATAACGGCTTCCGGCGGCGCATGGAATGCCAGCATCGTGGCGGAAGCGGTGAGCTGGGGCGACCAGAGCTATGTGGCGGAAGGGCTTGGCGCCTATATCGCGCAGATGACGCAGGCCGGCGACTTCGCGCATATCGCGCTGGGCGTGGGCATGATGTCGCTGGCGGTGGTATTGTTAAACCGGCTGTTCTGGCGGCCCATATATGAAATGGCCGCGAAAAAACTGCGATTCGATTGAGGGAACATGGAAACGCCGCTGCTGGAGCTTAACCACATCATTCAGTATTTTCCCAAGGCGGAAGGCCGCCCGCTGCGCGTGCTGGAAAATGTGAACCTCACGCTGCATAGCGGCGAAATCCTGGGATTGCTTGGCAAGTCCGGCTCCGGCAAATCCACGCTGCTGCGTATCATTGCAGGGTTGATCCGCCCCAGCTCCGGCACGGTGACGCTGCGCGAGCACGCCGTGTCCAAGAAGGAGCTGGACATTGCGATGGTATTCCAGACTTTCGCGCTTTTTCCCTGGCTTACCGTGCTGGACAATGTGCAGCTCGGCCTGGAGGCGCTGGGCGTTTCCGAAAAGGAGAAGCGCAAGCGCGCGCTGGAGGCGATTGACCTGATCGGGCTTGACGGATATGAATCCGCTTATCCGCGCGAGCTTTCCGGCGGCATGAAGCAGCGCGTGGGGTTCGCGCGGGCGCTGGTGGTCAACCCGGAGCTCCTCCTGATGGACGAGCCTTTTTCCGCGCTGGACGTGCTGACGGCGGAAACGCTGAAAACCGATTTCCTGGATTTGTGGGTGGAGAAAAAAATGCCGCTCAAATCGGTGCTTCTGGTGACGCATAACATCGAGGAAGCGGTGCTGATGTCCGACCGCATCATCATCTTCGCGGCGAACCCCGGCAGGATTGCGGCGGAGATCAAGGTGAACATGCCCCACCCGCGCGACCGCCAGGCTTCGGCGTTCCGCGACATGGTGGAGGAGATTTACACGTTCATGACCTCCGGCATGGCGCAAGGGGGCTATAGCGCCGCCGGCAAATCCATTGAGCGCGGCATGTATGAGAACCTGCCGCGCGTGTCGCCCAACCGCCTGGCGGGGCTGATGGAAGCGCTGGCCGGGCCGCCCTATCACGGCCGCGCCGATCTGCCCGCGCTGGATCATGCGCTGGGATTAAGCACGGAAGAGGTGCTGCAGATCGCCGAGGCAATGCAGCTGCTGAAATTTGCCGAAGTCAGGGAGGGCGACATACACCTCACCACCGCCGGAAAAGCCTTCGCCGATGCGGACACGCAGCGCCGCAAGCAGATTTTCGCCGAGCATCTGTTGCAGAACGCGCCGCTTGCCGCCTATATCCATCGCGTGCTGCAGGACCGGCCCGGCAATCATGCGCCGCGCATCCGCTTCCTGGCGCAGCTGGAGGATTATATGTCCGAGCATGAGGCCAGCGAAGCCTTGAACTCCGTCACCAGCTGGGCGCGTTATGCGGAGCTGTTCGCCTATAACGACAATACCGAAACCTTCAGCCTGGAAAATCCCACGGCGTAACAGAAACTCCATGCGCATTCTTGTCATCAATGCCGGAAGCTCTTCCGTGAAGCTGAGCGTGTTCGACATGCCGTCCGGCGAGCAGCGCTTCGAGCATGAAATGGAGAAAATCGCCTCGGTGGAGGAGGCCGTCGCCGCCATCCCCGCCCTGCTGCGGGAAAAGAATGCGGCGCAGGTCGACGCCGTCGGCCACCGCGTGGCGCACGGCGGCATGAAGTTTCGCGATGCGGTGACGCTGAACGCGGAGGTGATGGCCGACATTAAGGACTGCGTGCCGCTGGCGCCGCTGCATAACCCGCCCGCCATTGCGGGGATTGCGATAGCGGCTGAAACCTGGCCCGGCGTGCCGCAGATCGCCGTATTCGATACGGCGTTCCATCAGGCCATGCCCGCGCGCGCCACCACCTATGCGGTGCCGGAACGCTGGCGGGATGCCGGGGTGCGGCGCTACGGGTTCCACGGCACCTCCCACCAATACATGATGGAGCGGGTGGCGGCGGAGCTGGCCATGCCCGCCTCGCAATTCCGCCTTATCAGCTGTCATCTCGGCAACGGCGCCAGCGTATGCGCCATTAACCGCGGCGTATCGGTGGACACGTCCATGGGGATGACCGCGCTGGAAGGGCTGGTGATGGGCACGCGCAGCGGCGACGTGGATCCCGGCGTTTTCGCCTATCTGAACCGCACGCAGGCGCTTTCGCCCGCGGAGGTGGAGGATGCGCTGTATCACCGCAGCGGGCTGGCCGCGCTTTCCGGCATCGGCAACGACCTGCGCGATATCGAGCGGCGCGCGGCGCAGAAAGATGCGCGGGCGGAGCTGGCCATTGACGTTTATGCTTATCGCGCGCGTAAATATATCGGCGCTTATGCGGCGGCAATGGGCGGGGTGGAGGCGCTTTCCTTCACCGCCGGTATCGGCGAGAACTCCGCGTTGATGCGCCGCCGCATCTGCGAAGGGCTGGAATGCCTGGGCATCGTCCTTGACCATGACGCCAACGCGGCGGTGAAGCTGGAGGGGTTCGAAGCGCCGCAGATTCAGACGGCGGATTCCCGCGTGAAAGTGCTGGTGACGCGGACGCGCGAGCAATGGATGATCGCCCGGGAGACACACCGGCTGCTGAGCGGGTGAGCATGCCGAAGAATAGGCCCCATTGTTTTTTTATTACCGGTGTAGAAAAAACGGCTGAAACATACCTATTCAGGGAAACAGTTTATGCCGCCCTCCGCCGAAACCGCCCGCGCTACCTCCCCGAGCCGCCATTGCGAGGGAAACTGCCCGCATGCGGGAGTGCCATGGTTCTGGCCGATGCATCTGTTCGAAATGTGGATGGACGAGGGCGCGCACGTGTCGTCGGAGATTCTCTCCTTTGCCGCGGAGGCCTATAAGATCGACCAGGGCCTGAAGCCCGTATGGTCAACGCCCAATACGGTGACGCTGGAGTTGACGACGATGCATCTGCGGGATTTTTCCGCAAGCCATGCGGAGGGGCTGCCGGTGATCATCGATGCGCCCCATGCCGGCCATTCCGCCACCATCGCCGATTTCTCGCCGCGGCAGAGCCTGGTGCGGACATTAAAGAAACACGGGCTGGAGCGGCTTTACGTCACCGATTGGAAATCCGCTTCTGCGGAGATGAAATTCCTCTCCATAGACAGCTATCTGGAGGAGATGAATGTCGTCATTGATGACCTGGGCGGGCAGGCGCACCTCATCGGCCTGTGCCAGGGCGGCTGGATGTCCGCCGCATATGCGGCGCGCTTTCCCGGCAAGGTGCGCACGCTGACGCTGGCGGGCTCCCCTATCGATACCGCCGTCGGCGACGGCAAGGTGAAAGAGCTGGCGCAGACGCTGCCCCTGCATTTTTATGAAGACCTGGTGACGGCCGGCGGCGGCCGCCTGCTCGGTAAATTTATGCTGGCCGGATGGAAAAGCATGCATCCCACCGACCAGTACCTGAACAAATATGTCGATCTATATACGCATATCGAAGACAAAGCCTATGTGCAGCGCGCCGAGGAGTTCGCGCGGTGGTATGAATCTCCCGTGGATCTCCCCGGCACTTATTATCTCCAGGCGGTGCAGTGGATATTCAAGGAAAATCGCCTGGCGTTAGGCAATTTTGTCGCTCTCGGCAGAGCCCTTTCCTTGAAGGACATCACCATCCCCGTATATCTGCTGGCGGGCGAGGAGGACGACATCACTCCGCCGCCGCAGGTGCTCAATGCCGATCGATATCTGGGAACGCCTGCGCAGGCGTTGCAGAAAAAGCTTGTGCCGGGAGGGCATATCGGTTTGTTCATGGCCCATAAAACGCTTGAAACGGCCTGGCCGGAGATTGCGCAGTGGATACGCGCGCAGGAGCGTGCGGAGCAGCCGTGAAAGCGCAGTGCGGGCGGAGCATCCTTACGGATAATTTATTTGCCTACCGGCGTGGCGGCATAGTTAACTAGGGCGTTCCTTTGATGGACGTCCACCATTTAGCTAAGGGAGATTTGATTATGACTTCGCATACCTCCAATTCGCATACCTCCAATGATTCCGGTTTTACCGCTCCCCGCAAGAATGCGCGCAGCCTGGCGCTGGTAATGCTGCCAGCGGGCATCGGCATGATGATGGCGCTGGCGCATGAGGCATGCGCCCAGGTGAGCACCGGCACCAGCGTCAACAGCGCCTATAGCGGCAGCGGAACCATGAATTCGGAAAGCAGCAGCGGCATGATGGGCGGCTCCATGGGCACCACCACCGGCATCAACGGTAATACCAATATCGGCACCACTTCAACCACGTTCGGCGCCGGCGGCAATACGGGCGCCACCGGCACGGCTTCCGGAACGGGAAGCGCGGGCGCCCTGGGCAATACCGGCATTAACGGCAATGCGGGGCTGACCGGGAATACCGGCGTCACCGGCACCGTCGGCGGATTGACCGGCAACGGAAGCACAGGCTCCACGGGCATCGGCGTGACCGGCGGCGTGGGTGTTGGCGGCGGGGCAGGGGCCGGCGGCGCGGGCG
>JAFATP010000275.1 GCA_019243895.1 Alphaproteobacteria bacterium | reverse complement strand
GTGCACGGGCTTGGCTTTCAGCGCGGGCTGCGGCGCTTGCGCCATCTGCTGGCCGGGCGGGCCTTTCTGCCAGATCATGTGGGGTGCTCCCTGCATCATCGGCCGGGGCGCCGGGCGGAAGGGATCAAGAGCCTCCAAATGCACTTCCACGTCCGGAGCGGAGTTATGCCCCGGCTGCCACGCCGCCTGTGCATCGGCATAAAAAAACATCATCGCCGGGCCGGACAACAGCACATAGCGTAAGCGCGCATCACTTTTCATGGATATATCCTTAACATAGCCGTTATTTAAAGCAGCGCAAAACTATCGGTTTGACGGCGAACCTGCAAGCAATTTCATCATTTTGCCGTGCAGGTGCGGATTGCTGGCAAGCAATGTCGCTCCGTAGATGGAAGCAGGCCCGCCCGCATGATCGCTGACAATGCCGCGCGCCTCCTGCACGATCAGCAGGCCCGCCGCCGCATCCCACGGCTTTAACCCTTTAAACCAGCAGGCGTCATAGCGTCCGGCGCCGACATACGCCAAATCAAGCGCCGAAGCCCCGGTGGCGCGCACGGAACCGGCGCTGAGAAACATCTGGCGCAGCGTTTCTTGCGCCGCCGGTTCCGTGAACGCCGCGCGGGGATTGGAGGTGACCACCATGGCATCTTCCAGCGCATCGCGCCCGGAGGCGGAGAGTCGTCGGTCATTAAGAAACGCTCCCTTGCCCTTCTCGGCGTAGAAAAGCTCGTTGTGAATGGGATCATATACTATTCCCGCGGTAATCTCGGGCGTGCGGCCCCCGCGCTCCAGGGCAATGGAAATGCAGAAATAAGGCACGGCATGAATAAAATTGCTGGTGCCGTCCAGCGGATCGATGATCCAGCGGTATTCGGGGTCTTTGCCGGGCAGCTGGCCCTGTTCTTCCAGCAGGAAGCCGAAATCGGGCCGGGCGCGCTTCAGTTCGCTTACTAACTTTTTTTCGGTGCGGATATCGCTGGCGGTGACGAAATCAGCCACGCCCTTGCGCGATACCTGCAGCTGGTCCACCTCGCCGAAATCCCGCAGCAATCCCTTGCCCGCGCTGATGGCGGCGTTGCTCATGACGGTGATGATGGGAGAGCGCATGGCTTAGGATGAAGTATACAATGCGGGAAGCATCATCCTTCTTTCTTCGCCCGCTCAACATACGCGGCATCGGCGATATTGACCACTACGCGCTCGCCCGCGCCGATGAATGGCGGCACCAGGATGCGCACACCATTTTCCAGGATGGCGGGCTTGTAAGACGAGGAAGCGGTTTGCCCTTTCACCACCGGATCCGCCTCCACGATGGTGAGCGTGGCTTTTTCCGGCATCTGCACGCTGATGGGTTTGCCTTCGTAGGTTTCCACGCTTACCGTCATGTTGTCCTGAAGGAAGGGTAAAGAGTCTCCCAGCAATTCCTTCGGTAGGAGGAATTGGTCAAAGGTTTCGCTGTCCATGAAAGTCAGCATGTCACCTTCGGCGTAGAGGAAAGTGCAGTCGCGCTGGGAGAGCGAAACGCGCTCCACGCTTTCGCTGGAGCTTAAACGGATGTTGTTCTTGGTGCCGGTAATAATATCCCTGATTTCCACCTGGTTGAATGCGCGCAGGTTGCCGGGCGTGCGGATTTCGTGCTTCACCACCAGCCAGAGCTTGCCCTGGTATTCAATCACCATGCCCATGCGCACCGCGGAGCCGTCGACTCTCATACTATTTTCCTTTTATGGCTTGTTTAAATGCCGTGTTGAATTCCCGCACTGCCGCGCCCGGTCCTTCTGCATGCTCCCATACGTAAGTGATGGCGGCGATGAAATCCGCGCCCGCTTCCAACAGCGGCGCACAGTTGGCGGGCGTCATACCACCGATCGCCGTGCAGGGCAAGACCGTATATGCGCTCCACCATGCGATGATCTCCGGCGTTGGCGTGCCCCAGCGCTCGATTTTCGCTGGCGGTTTCGATTTGGTGGGGAAAAACGCGCCGAACGCCACGTAATCCGCGCCTTGTTCGCCCGCCTCCATCGCCAGATGGCGGGAGGCATGGGCGGAAACGCCGATGATGGCTTCCTCTCCCAGCAGTGTGCGGGCTTTGGCAATGGGCCACGCCGGCAGATCGTCCTGCCCCAGATGCACCCCGTCTGCGCCGCATTGCAGCGCGAGATCAGGGCGGTCATTCAAAATGAAGGCGCAGCCATGCGCATGCGCGATGGGCCGCAGCGCGCGGGCCGCTGCGAGAACCTCCTCGGCATGGGCGTCTTTCAACCGCAGCTGGAACGCGCCGATATCGCCGCCGGAGAAGGCGTTGCTTAACCGCTCCGCGAAGATGCTGAGGTTTAGCAACGCGGGCGGGGAAATCAGGTAAAGGCGGCAGGCGGGCTGGCTCATGCCTGGGTTATAATGGAATATGTGCGGGGTTCGCCAGTGAAAGCTGATGCTTATTCAATGGCCGAAGAATTTGATGGCCGCGAGCAAGCCGAAGCCGAGAAACATCATGCCCCCGAGCTTGATGGTCAGCCGCATCTCCATTTTCTCCAGGCGATCATCCACATATCGCCGCAGATCGGCTAATTTCTCATCGACATATTTGCGTATATCGGCGAATTCCTTATCGACATAGCTGCGCATTCCGCCGAACTCCTTATCAAAATGCTCCCGGGTGACCAGATGGTCTTCACGCGCCATGTCCTGCATCTCGAAAGCGATGGCTTCCGCCTGCTGCTGGCTGAAGCCCTGGCCTTGCAGGCGCTTGGAAACGGAGAGCGTATCGAAGGTGGTGGCGGTCATAAGTTGAGGTTAACGCAACTCGCCCGCCATGTCAACCGCGGTCCTACCTCATCGGCAGCTTCAGCGGCTTCAGGCAATAGGCCGATGCGAAAGCGCGTAGCAGCGCAGCACGTGGTTGATTCATCACACCTCGCCCTTATACACCTTCACCAGCATATCCAGCAGTTTCAGCGCTTCCTCGCGCGGGCGCTGGAAGGTGTTGCGGCCGATGATAGAGCCGTTGCCGCCACCGTTGCGGATGGCGCGGGCCTCGTTGAGGATATCGTCCGTGCCCTTGGCGGCGCCGCCGGAGAAAACCACGATGCGCCTGCCGGAAAAACATGCCTGCACCACGTGGCGTATGCGCTGCTCCAGATCCGCATTGGGAATGCCCTCGCCGGAATACACTTTCTTTGCCTCGGCCTGCTCCAGATGACCGGTTGGCGGCTTCACCTTGATGATATGCGCGCCCAGCAGCGCCGCGATATGCGCGGCATAGGCGCAGATGTCCAGCGCCGTTTCGCCGTCTTTGGTCAGATCGCCGCCGCGCGGATAGGACCAGATGACCACCGCCAGGCCGACGCTTTTGGCTTCCTCCGCCAGCTCGCGGATTTCCTCCATCATGTCGAAAGCGGCGTCGCTGCCGGGGTAAATGGTGAAGCCCACGGCGCCGGCTCCTAAGCGCACCGCATCGCCGATGGAGGCGGTGATGGCCTGGTCCGGCATGTGGGTTTTCGGCGAGAGGGAGTTGGAGCTATTCATTTTCAGGATCAGCGGAATCTGCCCGGCGAAGCTGTCCGCGCCCGCCTCCAGCATGCCGAGCGGGGCGGCATACGCCGACAGGCCTGCATCAATGGCGAGCTGGAAGTGATAATGCGGGTCGTAAGCGGCGGGATTCTTGGCGAAGCTACGCGCGGGCCCGTGCTCAAAACCCTGGTCCACAGGCAGGATCAACAGCTTGCCGGTGCCGCCCAGGTGTCCGTGCAGCAGGATGCGCGCGAGATTGGCCTTGGTGCCGGGGCAATCGCTCTCGTAATGGCTTAGGATGTGTTTCACTGCCGGTGTGCTATGCATAAATCCTCCTGAATTTTTTTCTACGCCGATGCGAGTGTTCGCGCCGGTGCACTTAAGAGCGCGGTGATGCCGGGCAATTCCTTGCCCTCCAGCCATTCCAAAAATGCGCCGCCGGCGGTGGAAAGATAGGTGAACGCTTGGCTCAATCCCGCATGGGCAATGGCCGCCAGCGTGTCGCCGCCGCCGGCGATGGTTTGTAAGGCGCCCGCGCGCGTGAGCGACGCCAGCATGCGCGCAAGGTGCACGGTGCCGCTGTCGAACGGGCTGACCTCGAAGGCGCCGACCGGGCCGTTCCATACCACCATGCGGCACGTTGAGAGCGTTTGCAGATAATGCATCAGCGTCACCGGGCCGACATCGGCGATCATGCCGCCGTGCGGAATGTCGTTCAGCGTGCAGACGGCGCACGGATCGTGCGGGCAGAGCGTTTCTGCCACCACTACGTCGGCAGGCAGCAGAATGTGGCATTTGGCTTTTTCCGCCGCGGAGAGAATGCCCTTGGCTGTCCGCGCCATCTTAGGCTCGTAAAGCGATCTGCCGATGGCGATTCCCTGCGCGTGGAGAAACGTGTTTGCCATCGCCCCGCCGATGACCAGCACATCCACCTTGCTTACCAGATTTTCCAGCAATGCTAGTTTAGTGGACACCTTAGAGCCGCCGACGACGGCCGCCAGGGGGCGCATGGCAGTGGAAAATACATTGCTCAGCGCGGTGACCTCTTCCAGTAGCAACATGCCGGCGAAAGAAGGCAGAAACCGCGGAATGCCGGTGATGGAGGCATGGGCGCGGTGCGAGCAGGAAAATGCGTCGTTCACATAGATTTCACCCAGGGAAGCAAGCTCGCGGGCGAATGCCTCATCGCCGGATTCCTCCTGCAGGTGGAAGCGGAGATTTTCAAGCAGGATGATTTCGCCTTCCCGCAGCGCGTTGACCGCGTTGCGCGCCGCATTGCCGATGCAATCCACGCCGAACCGCACTTCCCGCTTCAGCGCGGCGGAAAGCGCATCCACCAGCGGCGCCAGCGAAAGCGAAGGATCGAATTTTCCTTCCGGCCTGCCGAAATGCGAAAGCAGCACCACCCGAGCGCCTTGTTCCGAAAGCATTGTCAGTGTAGGCAGGAGGCGCATAATGCGCGATTGGTCCGTGATGCGCCCGCCTTCCATCGGCACGTTTAAATCGGTGCGCACCAGCACCGTTTTGCCGCGCATATCCGCGTTTTGCGGGGTGGGAAGCCGAAGAGGAATGCTCAACTGCGCCCCCACAGCCGCGCCACGTCCCACATGCGGTTGGAGAATCCCCATTCATTGTCATACCAGCTGGCGACGCGCACCAGCCGCGTACCCACCACATGCGTGGCCGCAAGATCGACGATGCCGCTCAACGGGTTGTGCGCGAAGTCCACGGACACCAGTTTTTCCCCGGAAACGCCCAGCACGCCGCGCAGCGCGCCGCCGGCTGCCTTGGAGAGCGCCGCATTGATGGCGGCGGAATCCGTGTCGCGCGTGGCGTGGAAGGTGAGATCCACCAGCGAGACGTTGGGCGTGGGCACGCGGATGGCGATGCCGTCAAGCTTGCCCGCCAGCTCCGGCAGCACCAGCCCGATGGTTTTAGCGGCTCCGGTGGAGGTGGGGATCATGGAAAGGCCGGCGGCGCGGGCGCGGCGTAAATCCTTATGGCTGCCGTCCACCAGGTTCTGATCGCCGGTGTAGGAATGGATGGTGGTCATGAACCCGCTCTCGATGCCGACCGCTTGGTGAAGCACCTGGGCCAGCGGCGCCAGGCAGTTAGTGGTGCAGGAACCCACTGAGATGACGCGCTGCGCCTTTTTCAGCATGGCGTTATTGACGCCGTAAACGATGGTGGCTTCGGCATCTCGCGCGGGCGCGGAGATGATAACGCGACCGGCGCCCCCCGCGAGATGCGCTTCCGCGTCGCCGCGGTTATTGAACTTGCCGGTGCATTCCATCACCATATCCACGCCCGCGCTTTTCCAATCGATCTTGCGCGGGTCTTTTTCATGCGTGATGCGCAGGCGGTGGCGCCCGGCGACGATGGAATCCCCCTCTATGCGCAGCTCTCCCGGAAAGCGTCCATGCACCGAATCATATTTCAACAGGTGCAGATGGGTTTCCAGCGGAGCGGGGCCGTTGGCGGCCACGAGTTCGACTTCCGG
>JAFATP010000228.1 GCA_019243895.1 Alphaproteobacteria bacterium | reverse complement strand
GGCGATTGGCAGAAGAGCGGAGGCTTCTTAACCGCGGCGGTGAGGTATTTCTTCAGCGTCAGACCGTGCTCGCGGAAATGTTCGGCTACCGTCTCGATGTTGCCAATGATCGTGGCGGGCGCTTGGCAGATGAGCTGGGGCTGCTTAACCGCGGCGGTAAGGTAATCTTCCAGCGTCAGGCCGTGCGGAGAGAAGCGCTCGACGACGGCGCTGACCTTACGGCGGAAATCAAAAAGCGTCGAGTCGTCGTGGACCTTTTCTGTATTCCCGGTCAGGAAATGCTCGTTGATTTGCGTCGCAACGCCGGCGATTTCTTCTTCCGCGACGGGCAGCTCGCGTAGCGCTTGCTCGATACGAGCGCGGCGGGCGTCTTGATGGAAGGAAGAGCCGGTGGTGGAATGATCGAAAGTTTCGGATGGGGGCACAAAGGGCGATCAGTCAGGTTGCTGTGCAAATGCTAACAGCAATTAATGGGTAAGGCAAGGAGGCGGTATGGCATGCGCATCACGCTATCGCTGGCCTCACTGGCTGAGCAATCTAGGCAGATTCCGTTGCTGACGCGGGATATGCCGATGCAGATAAAACGGCGTGGCGTCGAGATGCGACTGGTGATTGAGGGCCCAATACCCATGCCGATCCGGTTCTCATCAGGACGGTTGCACGTGCGCATGCCTGGAGCGAAGAGCTGCTATCCGGGCACATGCCATCCATTGTTGCCATCGCATCCCGCAGCGGAGTCAGCCATAGCTATGTGAAAAAGCTTATACCGCTGGCATTCCTTGCTCCCGACATCGTCAAAGCCATCGTTGCGGGGAAGCAGCCTGCGCATCTTACGACCCAAAGACTGATCCGGCGGATAAATATCCCAACGGATTGGACCGAGCAGGGGCGGGTGCTGGAATTTTAGAATTTATGCATCAATTCTCCAGCTCATAACCTGAAGGTCGCAGGTTCAAATCCTGCCCCCATCTAACCGGGCCGCAGGCAAATCTTGTTGTCGAGCGCAACATAGAAGCGTTTAAGCGCATCATCAGCGCCAAATACCAGCACGGTGAGATCACGCGCTACAACAGGCTTGGTCACTCGTATCCACGTGTGGATGTCACTTTGACGGACATCGAAACCAGCGGCGAAACGCTTACCGACAGCGTGTTGGCGATGGCCGCCGCCTCCGGTTGGATGGGGCTGGATGGGAAGATAATTCTCGCCGAATAGCCACTGCTTCTAGATGACCACGTTGCAAATATAGAACGCGGGGATATGAGCGTGTTGCCAGAATAGCAAAATTTATTAAAGAAACTGGCAAACTCCCTCGCCCCATCGTGCTGGAACAAACCTCTGCGGGGTACACAGTGCTAGACGGTAGTCATAGGCTTGCGGCGTATTTCTACTTATATGGATACTTTGTCTCCGATGACAAAGAAGCTCCTTACCTTAACGTCGCCGAGACACAAAGTGCTTGGGTAACGCAACCTTAGCTTCCGATATAGAGTGTTATCGGAAGTAAAAATAGCTCACTCCAAACGACACCTCGGAATCGCCCGACAGAGAGAACGGCGATAATCCGAGCCTAGAAACGCGTAAGAGCAATATCTCCTGATGCGCTTCCTCGGGTGTGGGGCGGGAACACCGCCGCACACATTGGATATCTCTATCTTATAGATATATAACAAGACTTAATGGTCGGAGTGAGAGGATTTGAACCTCCGGCCCCTACGTCCCGAACGTAGTGCTCTACCAGGCTGAGCTACACTCCGAAAAAAGAGCGCTTCGGCATCGGCCCGCCGCGCTAATCCCTGATGCCAAGCGTCAGGGAAAAAAGCTAATACCCTCTCTCCACGCAAAAATCCACTATTTCCAGCAGCGCGGCCTTGTGCGGCGATTCAGGCAGGGGGGAAAGGGCTCCCGCGGCGCGGGCGCAGAAATTCCTGGCTTCGGCCAGCGTAGCCTCCAGCGCGCCGTGCCGCCGCAGCAGCGCAATGGCCTGCGCCAGATCGCCTTCCTCCTGGCGCCGCTCCTGCAGCGTCTTTATCCAGAATACCTTTTCGGAAGCCGTGGCGCGGCGATACGCCAGAATGACCGGCAGGGTGATTTTCCCTTCGCGGAAATCATCGCCCACCTCCTTGCCAAGCTGAAACTGGTCGGCATGGTAATCCAGCGCGTCGTCCACCAGTTGAAAGGCGGTGCCCAGGGCCTGGCCATAGACGCGCAAAGGCTCGCGCCAGCGCGCGCTTTCCACGGTCACCGCCCCCAGCTCGCAGGCGGCGGCGAACAAGGCCGCCGTTTTGCAGGCGATGACATCCAGATAGCGCTCGTTGGAGGTTTCCAGATCGCCCTCGATGGTTAATTGCTTCACCTCGCCGCGCGCAATGGTGCTGGCGGCGTCGGAGAGAATGCGAAGGCAGGCGGGTGAGCCGTCCTCCACCACCAGCGCGAAGGCCTGCGACAGCAGGAAATCCCCCACCAGTACGCTGGCCTTGTTGCCAAAGACGGCGTTGGCGGTGGCGATGCCGCGGCGCAGGCGGCTTTCGTCCACCACGTCGTCATGCAGCAGGGTGGCGGTATGGATGAACTCGATGGCGGAGGCGAGCGTGATGTGCCGGTCGCCGTGATAGCCGCAGGCCTGTGCCGAAAGAAGCGTCAGCAGAGGGCGCAGGCGCTTGCCGCCGGAGGCGATGATATGCCGCGCCACCTCGCGGATCATCGGGATTTCCGTGGATACGCGCTTGAGGATCAGCGCGTCCACCCGGTGTAAATCCGCCCCGGCAAGCGTCAATGCCGCCGAAAGCGGGGCGGGGGCAGCGGAAGCGGGCGCAAAAGCAAGCATGTAAGGGTTAAAGCGCAAGCGGGCTAGGTTTTGCAAGCCAAATCATGAAGCATCGCCAGCGCGCGGCTCGCCGCTTGGCGGCGTATCTCGGCGCGGTCGCCGGAAAAGCGCCGCTCCTCGCAGAGCGGCGCGGCATCGCGACGGCAGGCGGCAAGGAACACCAGCCCCACCGGCTTTTCCGCCGAGCCTCCGCCCGGCCCGGCAATGCCCGTGACGGCCACCGCCAGGCGCGCGCCCGAGCGCGCCAGCGCTCCTGCCGCCATGGCGCTGGCAACCTCGGCGCTTACCGCGCCGTGATGATCAAGCAGCGCGGTGCTTACGCCGAGCAGCTCGTGCTTGGCTTCATGGGAATAAGTGATGAACCCGCGGTCGAACACGTCCGAAGCGCCTGGGATTTCCGTCAGCATCGCGCCGATCAGCCCGCCGGTGCAGGATTCCGCCGTGGCGAGGGTGATGCCTTTGCGGCGGCACAGGTCAAGCAGCGCTTCGGCTTGCCTAGAAGACAAGGGAAACTCCCGGCACGCCGAGAAGCTGCAGCAACGCCAGCGCGGCGATGCCGTAAAGCGCGGCTAGAACATCGTCCAGCATCACGCCCGGGGCGCCCTTGATTTTTTGGTCCGCCCAGGAAACCGGCCACGGCTTCAGCACATCGAAGGCGCGGAACAGGACAAACCCCGCGGCATATGCCTGCCAGCTCGGGGCGAACGCGGCAAGCAGCAGGCTCTGACCCGCCACTTCGTCGATCACCACCTCGCGCGGGTCATCTCCGCCGAACAGCCGCAGGTATTGACGGGCGGCCCAAAGGCCGGCGCCGTAAGAAAGCGCGGCGAAGGCCAGAACGGCAATGTTTCCGCCCAGCATCTGCGCCAGGTAAGCGAATGGCAGCGCTCCCAGTGAGCCCAGCGTGCCTGGCGCGAACGGAGAAAGCCCGGCGCCGAACCAGGTGGAAAGCGCAATGGCCAGCCGGTCTTTCAGGGTGCGCATGGATTATGCGCCCAAAGGCAGGCGCACGGCGACGGCGGCCTGCGCCATCAGCCCCTCGCCGCGGCCGAGAAATCCCATTTTTTCGGTGGTGGTGGCCTTCACGTTGACGCGCTCCGGCGCTAGCTTGAGCAGCGAGGCCACGCGCGCCGCCATTTGCTCGCGGTAAGGCGCGATATGCGGCTTTTCGCAGATGACGGTGATGTCGATGTTTACGATGTCGCCGCCCTTGGCCTTCAGCAGCTGATAGGTGTGCAGCAGGAAGCGTGCGGAGTCCGCTCCCGCCCATTGCGGGTCGTCCGGAGGGAAATGCCGGCCGATGTCGCCGGCGCCAATGGTGCCGAGCAACGCGTCCACCAGCGCGTGCAGCCCGGCATCCGCGTCCGAATGGCCTTGCAGCCGCTGGTCATGCGGAATTTTTACGCCGCACAGCGCCACGGTGCGCCGCGCCACCGGCTTGCCGGAATCGTGAGGAGCGAACGGATGAGCGTCAACACCGAAGCCGATGCGCGTCTCATAAGCCTTATCGGCAATCTTCTGCATGAAGGCGAAATCCTCCGGCGTGGTGAGCTTGAGATTGTCGCGCTCGCCCGGCACTACCCCTATCGCAATCCCGGCAGCTTCGGCAAGCGCAATATCGTCGGTGAACAACGTATCCGTATAGTGCCGGTGCGCCGCCAGTATGGCCTTGAAATCGAAGCCCTGTGGAGTTTGCGCGGCGAAGAGGCCGTCGCGCGGGAGGGTGGCGGTGACGCGCTCTTTCTCCACCCGCTTCAGCGTATCCGGCACCGGCACGGCGGGAAGCACGGCGGGATAGGAATCAAGGGCCGAAATCACCCGGTCGATCAGCGCGTGGGTGAGCAGCGGGCGTGCTGCGTCGTGAATCAGCACGCGGGCAGGGGCGCGATGCACCAGGCTTTCCAGCCCCAGACGCACGGAATCCTGGCGCGTCTGCCCGCCCATGACGCTCGGAAACAGCGTGAGCCCCTCGGTGACGCGCCGGTAGCGCGGGTGATCCTCCCGTTTGATCACCACGCGCACGCCGTCAATGCGCGGATGGGAGAGGAACGTTTCGATGCCCCGGCGCAGCACGGGCACACCGGTCAAGTTCACATATGGCTTAGATAATTCTCCGCCCATGCGGCGGCTGGCGCCCGCGGCGACGATCAGAGCGAAAGTGCGGCCTGGCATAGCAATCGGGGTTGAAAGAACGCTAAATTCCGTTAGGTTGTAAGGCTGATACAAACCATATTCCGAATGCAATGACAATAACCATCGGTTCGATCCAATTGGAAGGCCCCGTGGCTCTGGCGCCGATGACGGGTATCTCTGATCTGCCGTTCCGCCGCCTGGCCAAGCGCTTCGGCTGCGGGCTGGTGGTGTCGGAGATGATCGCCTCGCGCGCCATGCTGCTGGAAAAAAAAGATACGCTGCGCATGGCGAGCTTTGACCCGTGCGAATATCCGTATGCGGTGCAGCTGGCCGGCTGCGAGCCGGGGGCAATGGCGGAGGCCGCCAGGCTGAACGAGGGCAGGGGCGCTTCCATCATCGACATTAATTTCGGCTGCCCGGTGAAAAAAGTGGCGCTCAATTCCTATGCGGGCTCGGCGCTGCTGCGCGATGAGCCGCTGGCGGCGCGCATTCTCGAAGCGGTGGCCAGGGCGGTGAAGATTCCCGTCACGCTGAAGATGCGCATGGGCTGGGATCACAACAGCCTGAACGCGCCGCGAGTGGCGAAGATTGCGCAGGATTGCGGCATTCAAATGATCACCGTGCATGGCCGCACGCGCTGCCAGATGTACAGCGGCAGCGCGGACTGGGCATTCGTGCGACAGGTGAAGGAAGCGGTGAACCTGCCGGTGATCGTCAACGGCGACATCTGTTCGCTGGAAGACGCCGACCGCGCGCTGGACGCCTCCGGCGCCGACGGGGTAATGATCGGCCGGGGCGCTTACGGCCGCCCGTGGTTTCCCGCGCAGGCGATGCATCACCTGCGCACGCGTGAGCGCCTGCCTGACCCGCCGCTTTCTGTGCAGCGTCAGGTGGTGCTGGAGCATTATGAGGAGATGCTCTCCCATTACGGCAATGAGCAGGGCGTGCTGGTGGCGCGCAAGCATATCGGCTGGTATGTGAAAGGCATGGAAGGGGCAGCGTCCTTCCGCGCCTGCTTCAATCAATTAACCGACGGGCAGGAAGCGCGCCGGGTGATTGCCGATTATTACGCCCGCGCCGAAGACCGGCAAAAAACGCTGCCGCAGGCGGCCTAATTCCGCATCCGCTTGCGCGGGTCTTCGAACTCGAACATCTTGCGCTCCAGCTCCGCGCCGAACTGAGCGTTGTTCAACGCCACGGTGGTGACCTGGCCTTGCGCGTCGGTAATCACCATGTTGCGGATCTGCAGCGGCGAATCCGAAAATTCCAACGTCAGCTTGCCCGCTTCCGGCTTGTCGGCCTGGTGCAGGGTCAGGCGCACCATGCCGGGTGTTTCCTCGAACTTCTCGATGGTGATGAACGGATCGGTGAGGCTGATATGGCCACGTGCGAGGAAGGACGCCAGCGTGGAGTCGATGGGGATATAACTCACCTGCTGCAGCTGGTAATCGTAATACACCATCTGCGAGCCGTTGGCGATCATCAGGATCGGCGTCGGCGGATCGTATTGCCAGCGCATTTTGCCGGGGCGCTTCAGGAAGAACTTGCCGCCCGCCAGCGAGCCGTCCGGGGCCACCTGCGTGAAATCCGCGGCGATGGTGGTGATGGCGTTGAGGTAGTCTTCCACCCGCTTCAGCGATTCGCCATGCGGGCCGGCGGCATCGGCGGCGTCAGAAGACAGAGGATATAGAAAAGCGCACAGCCATAAGACCAGGACAAGAATCATGCCCCCGCCCGTCTTTCGGGTTCCGGCTTTTATCGTTTGGCTCACGCGCTCTCCCGCACCAGCACCTCGCGCTTGCCCACATGGTTGGCGGGACTGACGACGCCCTCGCGCTCCATGCGCTCGATCAGGGTGGCGGCGCGATTATAGCCTATTTTCATACAGCGCTGCAAATAACTTGTGGAGGCTTTGCGGTCGCGCGCCACGATGGAAACCGCCTGGTCATACATTTCGTCGCGCTCGCCTTCCTCGCCCGGTATGCCTTCCTCGTCCTCTTCCTGCGTCACTTCCTCAATATAGGAGGGCTCGCCCTGCAGCCTTAAGTGCGCCACCACCTCGGCCACCTCGCGATCGGACACCAGCGGGCCGTGCACGCGCGTGATGCGTCCGCCGCCCGCCATGTAGAGCATGTCACCCTGGCCC
>JAFATP010000029.1 GCA_019243895.1 Alphaproteobacteria bacterium | reverse complement strand
GCCGCAGGCATCGCCGCCTATTACCTGTTTTCGCCACATCAGCAGCAGAGGCGGGCGGTGCGGCACATGCTGGCGGAGCTGCAGGCGGCGGTTAACAGTAAGGAGCCGCCAAAGCTGGATGCTTTCCTCCAGCGCGGCCTGGCGCCGGAAGCGCAAGTGAGCCTGCAGGTGGAGTTTTCCAGCCTGAGCTTTCTGCCGCAGCACGCGGGCATGGAGCAGCGTTTCTCCCGCGAGGAATTTATCCGCTTCATCGGGCTTACCTTCTATAGCCTGAGCGATTACGGCATCACCGGCACCAGTCTTGAGCAACTGGATTCCGCGGGACAGGCCGGATTCGACCTGACGGGGTTCGGCGAAGGCGCGTCTTATATGGGCGGCTCCCCCATTCAATCGCGTTTCTTAGGCGAGATGCATTGCGACGCCCAGGTGATGTTCGCCGCAGCTTCCGCGCCGCAGGTCAGGGAGGCGAAATGCCATATAACCTTGCGTATCGTGCCGAAGGACGATGCGCAGAACGTGCAGCGGTTGAAAGATACGTTGTTCGGTCGTCCGCAGCAGCCTTAGGCTGGGTAGTTCTTCAGGAAATCCTCGGCGGCCTGGGCCCCCAGATCATGCAGATACACCAGGAAATCCCAGTCGCCGTTCAGCTTGCTGGCATGGCCAAGCCCGTTGATAATCTCCCCAGCCTCGATGGTGTGCAGCGTCAGCGCGGCTTTGGGGTGAGACGCATTGTGCGATTCCACCAGCCGCAATTCCTGGAGCAGCGCGCTATGGAAGCTGAGCTCGGTGGTGCGGTCCAGAATGTCGACGGCCTTGGTCGGCACCTCCTCCACCTTGAACGGCACGGTGGCGATCAGCAGCACGTCGCGCGGCGTTTTTTCGCTCAAAAGAGGGTAGAGCGCGGGATTGCCGGAAAACCCGCCGTCCCAGTAAGGCTCGCCGTCGATCATCACCGTCTTGAACAGGTAAGGCAGGCAGCACGATGCCATCAGCACGTCCAGCGTCACTTCCGAATTATGAAATACGCGGCTTTCGCCGGTCTGCGCATGTGTCGTATTGATATAGAGTGCGATGTCGTCATAGCGCCGCAGCGCCTCGAAATCGATGATTTCCGCCACGATGGCGCGCAGCGGGTTCAAGTCGAACATATTGAACTGATAAGGCGAAAACAGCTTGGTCAGATAGTCCAGTGCAATACTGGAAGGGGAAAGGTCCAGCCCCACATTGCTCATCAGCTTGTCCATCAGTGTGGTGCGGAAAGGCAGCATGCCTGCCGCCACGCTCACTTTTTTCCATAACGCTTCCAGCTGCTGCCGCGCCGCTTTCGGCCCGCCGCGCTGCATGCCCTGCGCCAGCACCGCCGCCACCAACGCCCCGCCGCTGGTGGCGGTGATAGCTTCAATGCGCAGCCGCTCTTCCGCCAGCAGCCGGTCCAACGTACCCCATGCAAACGCACCGTGCGCGCCACCGCCTTGCAGCGCGAGGGTGATGGAGGGAGGCAATGCATATGCCATACGCATATGCTACGCGCGGCGGCCTTAAAAAGCTATCGTAAAGCTAGATATCCGGCGAAAGCCGGGAAGGGGCTATGCGTTCCTGCCTGATGCCTTCGCCCCAGCGCGCGCGGCTCGCATCCAGGCCCTGCGCCTGACCGACGGCAATGACGATCTGCGGCGCTGGGGCTTCGGGTGAGCACTTAGCTAATCCCGTTTCAGGTGCGCTTTTATCTCCCATCATGTAGCTCACCGCAGGCATCAGCAGCGCGCTTAGCACGCCGAAGCCGGCAAAATAGGCGCCGGTCCATAAAGGGCTGGCCTGCAGGCCGATCTGCTCAGGCGTGACATGGAAGAAACCGGCCACGGTGGGCGTGCCCGCCGCCAGCGCCAGCAAAGCGCCCACGGCGAAGAATGCCAGGCCGGTTTTCACGGCGGTTTTAAGGATATCACGCACGCGCAAGCATCTCACGTTGGGAGGGATGGGTAAAGTGAAGGTTATATGACAGGGTTATTCTCCGGTGAAGACAGGTTTTCGCTTTTGATTGAAGGCATTGATGCCCTCATGACGATCCTTGGTGGAAAGCAGGGCCTGATAGAATTCCCGCTCGCGCTCAAGCGCCTCCTCCAGCGGCGCGCCGTCTCCTTCCCGCACTGCCCGCCGAATGGCGGCAACCGCCAGCGGCGCGTTGTCGCGAATGGTGGCCGCCGTCGCCAGCGCCTCCTTCATCAAAAGGTCAGCCGTCAGGACGCGGTTTACCAGGCCCATTCCGGCGGCTTCTTCAGCGGTGAACGGCTTTCCCGTCAGCAACCATTCCAGCGCGCATCCGCTCCCGGCGGCGCGGGCGAAAAATTGCGCGCCGCCCAACCCCGGCATGATGCCGAGCTTCACTTCGCTGAAAGCCAGGCGCGCTGCCGCTGCGGCATAACGGAAATCGCAGGCCAGCGCCAATTCCAGCCCGCCGCCATAGGCAGCGCCGTTCACGGCGGCAATAACCGGCACCGGTGAATGCAAGACGGCGTCCCGCGCCGCGCGGAGGTGACGGTGCTGCGCCTCCCATTGCGCCTCATCCATACCGTGGCGCTCTTTTAAATCCGCCCCGGCGCAGAAGGCGCGTCCACTGCCGGTGAGCACCACCGCCCTGCATTCGGGAAGAGATTGAAATAATTGGGATATCTCCTTTCCCATGGCCGCGTTCAATGCATTGGCGGCTTCGGGGCGGTTCATCGCCACGCTCAAAACTCCCTCCACAGGCAGCGAAACCGTCAGTGTTGCATAGGAAAAGCGCATAATTCCCGCTAAAACACTTGATTATTGCGGCATATGCATTACATACCATACGCTTCCTGTGAAACCGAGGTTTTTTATGCCATTGCCGTTAATGCCGAAAGCCACCGCCGTTTGGCTGGTGGAAAATACAGCGCTCACTTTTGAACAGATCGCCGAATTCTGCGGCCTTCACCCGCTGGAAGTGCAGGGCATTGCGGATGGCGAAGTGGCGGCGGGCATCATGGGGGTGGATCCCATTGCCAATAATCAGGTCACCCGTGAAGAGCTGACGCGTTGCGAGCAGGATCCCAATAGCAGGCTGGGCCTGGCTGGAACGGCACGTCAATATCTGCAGACCAAGCCGGCAGGCGGACGTTACACCCCGGTGGCGCGCCGCGGCGACAAGCCAGATGCAATCGCCTGGCTGATCAAGCAATTCCCTGCCATCACCGATGCGCAGATTACCAGGCTGATCGGCACCACCAAAGCCACAATCAAGGCGGTGCGCGAGAAATCCCACTGGAACAGCGCCAATCTCAAACCGCGCGATCCCGTGCTGCTGGGTTTATGTACGCAGACGCATCTGGATGCGCTGGCGGCCGAGCTTGAGCGTCATCATCAGCCCGGAGACGCCGCTTAATGGTTTGTGGCATATATGCCACAGGCGCTCACTTATTGCTAAAATTATTTTAGAATACGCGGTATTAAGGAATTTATAACCTTTTACCGGTAGTTTCCATTTTATCGATGCACAAGTCGTCATTGGCACGTCTTTGAGAAGCAAAGGCGTGCGGGAATAGCGACAATCATCCATTGCATCCGTGGGGATGCGAATTTTTTGGGGGAGTTAATTATGATAAACACGAAAGCATATAAGAGTGAAATCAAGAAAATGTCGCATCATCGCGAAGAAGGTTTCACCTTGATCGAATTGTCGATCGTGCTGGTAATTATCGGGTTGATCGTCGGCGGTATCCTGGTGGGCCAGGATATGATCAAGGCGGCGCAGATTCGCGCCACGGTGGCGCAGCTTGAAAAATACAACGCGGCGGTCAACACCTTCCGCAGCAAGTATAACGGTCTGCCCGGCGACCTGCTGAATCCCACCAACTTCTTCCCCGGCGTCACCGGCAGCGCCGGCACCACCGGTCTTGCGAACGGCAACGGGCTTATCGAAGGCAGCGGAACGGACGTCATGGGTCTGGATGGAGAAAATGCCGTATTCTGGTATGAGCTGTTTCAGGCCAACATGATTCCGGATAATAATACTAATTTGGGGCTTGCCACCGCCGCTTATACCATTTCTCCTACTGTCTTGCCGCCGGCAAAAATCGGCAAGGCCACCTACTTCCATGTAGCCAGTTCCGGCGGGCTGAATTATTTCGTCCTGGCAGGATTCTCCGGCACCACTACGGCGGCCAGCGGCGATTTCGCGACGATCGGCCTCAACCTGTCGCCTAACGAGGCTTTCCAGATCGACACCAAGATGGATGACGGCATTCCTACCACCGGCACTGTGGTGTCGGCGGGTGGCGCCAACGCGGCGGCGGTCACGACGACCATCGTCACGCAGGGCGGTACATATCATGCCACCGGCGCGCTGGCGGCGGGCGATTGCTATGACAGCACGTTGAGCATTTATGCAACAAGCGCAGCTGCCACCAAGGATGCTCCCGGTTGCGTGCTGCGTATTCGTACCAATTTCTAACTCATCAACGGCGCGGATAACTGCCGCGCCGTTTGAGTTTTTCTACCGTGTAGGGAGATTTCCATGGAAGCGACCACTTGGCTACAAAGCCGCAAGGCCGATGAGGGGTTCACGCTGATTGAACTGTCGATCGTGCTGGTCATTATCGGTTTGATCGTCGGCGGCATCCTGGTAGGGCAGGATATGATCCGCGGCGCGGAAATCCGCGCCACCGTCGCCCAGCTGGAAAAGCTCAATTCGGCCGTCAACACCTTCCGCAATAAATATAACGGCGCACCGGGCGATCTGCTGAATCCCACCAATTTCGGCTTCACCGCCCGCACGTCTAACGGCGACGGTCTCCTTCAGAGCTGCACGGGAGAAGGCGGCGCTGCCGAAGCCAAGATGCTGATCGGCTGCGCCGATAAATTTTTCTGGAACGATTTAAGCGCGGCGAGCTTGATATCCGAATCCTTCACCGATGTTTCGGGAGCGGCGGCGTTAGCAACTCTACCAGCCCCTTTCAGTACTTATTTCCCGCAGGCGAAAACGGGGCCTGGCACTTATATTATGGTGTGGGCCAGCGGCGGATTGAATTATTTCTTCCTGCACGGCATCACGTCCATCACCCTGGGCGTGCCCGTCTTGAATAATGCCCTCACCCCTATTACCGCATTTCAGATCGACACCAAGATGGATGACGGCGTAGCCGGCACCGGCAGCGTGCAGGGCAACGACGCAACGGACGGCACACCCAATTCACTGGGCAGCGGCGCGGCGCTGTGCGCCACTGGCGGCGCCTATAACACCACCGGTGTGACCGCCACCACGCCGCTATGTGGGTTGCAGATTCGCACCAGCTTCTAATCAGACCCCGCGGCAATCCGGTTATCATTGCTTTTCTCCTCTTTCCTGCTTTATAAGGCAGCAAAGAGGAGAATATGGAACCTTCGCAACTGAGCCTCGCCGCCCCGCTGGCAGCGGAACATACCCTTATCTTCACGCCGGAAGCGCAAGCCTTTGTGGCGTCGCTGACCGAGCGTTTCGGCGCCCGCCGCAACGCGCTGCTGGCCAAGCGGCTGAACCGGCAGCAGCGGCTGGACGGCGGCGAGTTGCCGGATTTTCTCCCGGACACGCAGAGCATCCGTGACGGCGACTGGCAGGTAGCGCCTATTCCTGAAGATTTACAGGACCGCCGCGTCGAGATCACCGGGCCGGTGGAGCGGAAGATGATCATCAACGCGCTGAATTCCGGCGCGAAAGTGTTCATGGCGGATTTCGAGGATTCGCTGACGCCGACCTGGAAAAACGTCATGGACGGACAGGTCAATCTATATGACGCGGTACGCCGCACCATCGCTTACACTTCGCCGGAAGGCAAAGCCTATCAGCTTGGCGAGAAAACGGCGGTGCTGATCGTACGGCCGCGCGGCTGGCACCTGGATGAGCGCCACGTGACGTATAACGGCCGCGCCGTTCCCGGCGCCCTGATCGATTTCGGCGTGTATTTTTATATGAACGCCAAAGAACTGCTTTCGCGCGGCAGCGGCCCGTATTTTTATATCCCCAAGCTGGAAAGCCATGAAGAGGCGCAGCTATGGACGGATATTTTCGCTTTCGCGGAGGAAACGCTGGGGCTGAAACGCGGCACGATCAAGGCCACCGTGCTGATCGAAACCATCCTCGCCACCTTTGAAATGCACGAAATTCTTTATGCCCTGCGCGATTATTGCGTCGGGCTTAACTGCGGCCGCTGGGATTATATTTTCAGCTTCATCAAAAAATTCCATAAGCGCCCGGATTTCGTGCTGCCGGAGCGGGCGCAGGTGACCATGACCACGCATTTCCTGCGCTCCTATTCACTGCTGCTGATCCAGACGTGCCACCGCCGCGGCGCGTTCGCTATGGGCGGCATGAGCGCCTATATCCCGGTGAAGAACGACGAGGCGGCCAATGACAAGGCCTTCGCCATGGTGCGGGCGGACAAGGAACGCGAAGCAGGCGACGGCCATGACGGAACCTGGGTGGCGCACCCCGGTCTGGTGCCGGTGGCGCTTGAAGTGTTCAACCGGTTGATGCCGGGCAAAAATCAGCTTTCCCGCCAGCGCGACGATGTGCATGTCACGGCGGAGGATTTGCTCGCCATCCCCCCCGGCACCATCACCGAAGCGGGATTTCGCAACAATATCAGCGTCTCCGTGCAATATATCGCCAATTGGCTGAACGGGCTTGGCTGCGTGCCGATCAACAATCTGATGGAAGATGCCGCCACAGCGGAAATAGCTCGCGCACAGCTATGGCAATGGATGCACCATGACAAAGGCGTGCTGGATAATGGCCATCCCATCACCGGGTCGCTTTATGAGGAATATGTGAATGAGGAACTGAAAGCATTAGAGAAAAAATCGGGCGAGCAATACGGGGCGCTGCCTTATGAGCAGGCGGCGCGACTACTCACCGAACTGGTCAGCCAGACGGAATTTACCGAATTTCTCACGCTCCCCGCCTATCTGCGGTTAAACGGTTAATCCGTCTAATGAATCTTGATTTCGCCCTGGCTATACACCAGCGACGCCGGCTTGATAATGTCGCAGGAAGCCACCGTCACCGAGTGCAGACGGCCTTCCAGCTCCCGCTCCCAAAAGGTGAGAAATCTCTTTAATTGCGGAAAATCCGGAATAAGATCCAATTCCTGCCAAGTGTAGCTTTGCAGGATCAACGGGTGATCCGGCATGTGGTAAAGGATTTCGGCCGTGGTCAGCCGCCAATCACTCAGCATCAGCGAAAGATCGCTTTTGTGGGGTTCTTGCATTACGCCCCTCCTTGGTAGATAACCTCACTTAGTGTTAACTATACCACATAAAACGGCAGGCTCAGAGGGTTTTTTTGAGGCTGGGCGGCCTTCTTAGCGCATCATTATGCAATGGCACATGCTTCTGAACGGGTTTTTTATAGCTTACGCTGCTTTTAACTGCAATTCGCGCGTAATGGGGCCTTCGGCGCGCCCATGCACGAACTGATCCATATAGGGGTTGCCGCTGTGGTCGATATCGGCGGCGGGCCCATCCCAGATCAGCTTGCCCTGATAGAGCATGGTGACGCGGGTGGCGATCTTGCGGGCGGATGCCATGTCATGCGTGATGGAGATGGCGGTTGCCCCCAGCGTACGCGTGCACTCCACGATCAAGTCATTGATTACGTCCGCCATGATGGGATCAAGCCCTGTGGTCGGCTCATCGAAAAAGATGATGGCGGGGTTGTGGGCAATGGCGCGCGCCAGCGCCACGCGCTTCTGCATGCCTCCTGAAAGCTCGGCGGGATACAGCGCGGCGACATCCGCCGACAGCCCCACCGCGTGCAGCTTCTCCACCGCCACCTCGCGCGCTTGCTTGCGCGGCATGCGGTGATTGCGGATCAGGGAGAAGGCGATATTCTCCCACACGTTCAGGCTGTCAAACAGCGCGCCTCCCTGGAACAACATGCCGAATTTTTTCATGACCTCGCGGCGGTCGGCCCGGGAGATGTGCGTTATTTCCTCGCCGTCCACTTTAATGGAGCCGCGCTCCGGCACCACCAGGCCGAGAATGGATTTGATCAGCACCGATTTGCCGCTGCCCGATCCGCCGATCACCACCAGCGATTCGCCTTCCGCCACGTCCAGGTCGATGCCGTCCAGCACCACCTTGCCGCTGAAGGATTTATGCACGTCGCGCAGCCTGATCTTCAGTTCCCCGGCAGATGCGGCGCGGGAAGAAGGAGCGGGAGCGGATGAGTTAGACATTATTTTGCAAAGAACAGGGAGGTGAGGGTGTAATTGGCAAGCAGGATCATGATGGACGCGGAAACCACCGCCATGGTGGTGGCTGAGCCCACGCCCTGCGCGCCGCCGCGGGAATGAAACCCGTGGTAACAGCCCATCAGCGTCACGATGAAGCCGAAGGCGGACGCTTTCACCAGGCCGGAAATCACGTCGCGGCGTTCCAAATATTGCACGGTGTTTTTCAGGTAAGTGGTCGGGTTGAAGCCCAGCTCGTGAATACTGACCAGATAGCCGCCGAAAACCCCGATGATATCGGCAATCAGCACTAAGAACGGCAGCATCAGCAGCCCGGCCAGCAGGCGCGGGAACACCAGGTATTTGTAAGGATCGGTGGATAGGGTGGTCAGCGCGTCGATTTGCTCGGTGACGCGCATGGTGCCGATCTCGGCGGCGTAGGAAGCGCCGATGCGCCCTGCCACCATCAGCCCAGCCAGCACCGGTCCCAGCTCCCGCGTGATGGAAAGCACCACCACGATGGGAATCGAGCTTTCCGCCGAAAAGCGGGAAAAGCCGGAATAGCTCTGCAGCGCCAGCACCGCGCCGGTGAAAATGGCGGTAAGGCCAATGACCGGCAATGAATTATAACCGATTTCCACCATGGAGCGGACGGTTTGCTTGCCATACCACGGCGGCACGAAAACGGAGATCAGCGCCCACCAGGTGAACAGCGTCACGCGCCCGATGGCGGCGACGAAAAGCAGGAAGATACGCCCGATGGTGGAAAGAAACTCCATGCGCAAGGTTGTAAGCGAAGGCGGGGCCGATGTAAAGCCTCAGCCGTGATAGATGCGGCGCACGCGGTGACCGAGCCGCGTGAAAATCTCATAGCCAATGCTGCCGGCGGCGCGCGCCACATCATTGACCGTTTGGCGGGCATTAATAAATTCGGCGGTGTCGGCTTGCGCGAGGTTTTGCTCCGGCAGGCCGGTGACGTCCAGCGCCACCATATCCATGGAAACACGGCCGGCGATCGGCACCCGCGCGCCTGCGATAAAAGCGGCGCCCTGATTGCTCAATGCGCGCAGCAACCCATCGGCATAGCCCAGCTGCGCAATGGCGATGCGGCTGCCTTTGGCGGCGCGGAAAGTGGCGCCATAGCCCACGCTGCCGGTTTCCTCCATAGTGCGGATCTGCAGGATGGGGGCGGTGAGCGTTGCCACATTCTGCATCGGATCAGTGCCAGAGGTAGGATTGATGCCGTAAAGCGCGCAGCCGGGGCGGGCCAGGTGGAAATGAAAATGCCGGTTGAGAAAAATGCCGGAAGAATTGCACAGGCTTGCCGGCACATCCGGCAGCATGGCGGTGGCGGCGCGGAAGCGCGCCAGTTGGCGGGCGTTTTTCCGATGTTCCGGCTCATTGGCGCAGGAAAGGTGACTAAGCAGCATCCCCAGATTGCGCGAAAGGAGCTGCGGCCGCGCCGCTTCCAGCTCCGTCAGGGTGAAGCCCAGCCGGTTCATGCCGGTATCCACGTGCAGCGCGAAAGGCGCGGGCTCCGGCCAGCGTGCCAGCTGGGCCGGGCTGTTGATCACCGGCATCAGTCGATGCGCCGGAAACGCCGGTTCCTGGCCGGGGTAAGGGCCGTGAAACACATAGATCAACGCCTCCGGCAGCACGGCGCGGAGTTCCACTCCTTCTTCCAGCGTCGCCACGAAGAAGCACCGGCAACCGGCCTGCCATAACGCCTGCGCCACCGGCGCCACGCCGAGGCCATACGCATTGGCTTTGACCACGGCCGCGCATTGGTCGCCGGAAAACCGCTGCTTCAGCAATTGATAATTGGCGGTCAGCGCCGCAAGGTTCACCGTAAGGGTGGGACCGGGATGCATAACGCTCAGCGCAGTTGATAGTGGCCCGACTTGGCGAGATCGCTGAATTGCGTCAGATTGGAGTCGAAGCGCAGCCGCACGGTGCCGATCGGCCCGTTACGGTGCTTGGCGACGATGACTTCGGCCACGTTCAGCACGCGTTCCATGTCCTCCTGCCATTTGGCCATTTTCGCCTCGTCGTCCTGAGAGGGCATCTGCCGCGAAATGTAATATTCCTCGCGGAAGATGAACATCACCACGTCGGCATCCTGCTCAATGGAGCCCGATTCGCGCAGATCGGAAAGCAGCGGCCGCTTATCCTCCCGGCTTTCCACCGCGCGCGACAGCTGGGAGAGCGCCACCACCGGCACGTTCAGCTCCTTGGCGATGGCTTTCAAGCCTTGCGTGATCTCGGAGACTTCCTGCACGCGGCCGTCCTGCGGCCGGTTGCTGGCCGGGCGCACCAGCTGAAGGTAATCCACCACCAGCAAACCCATGTTATGCACGCGCTTGAGCCGCCGCGCGCGCGAGCGCAACGCCGCGATGGAAAGCGCCGGCGTGTCGTCGATGTGGAACGGCAATTGCCCGAGCTCGGCGCTGACGCGCACCAACGTGTTGAACTCGTCCTGGGTGATAGTGCCGCGCGTCATCTTCTGCGAAGGGAATTTGCAGGCGGCGGCGAGCAGGCGGGTGGCGAGCTGCTCGGAAGACATTTCCAGCGAGAAGAAGCCGACGCTCTTGCCCTCGCGTGCCGTTAACCCTTGCGCCTTGGTTTGCGCGGCGAAGGCCTGGGCGGCGTTATGCGCAATATTGGTGGCAAGCGCGGTCTTTCCCATTGAGGGCCGCCCGGCGAGAATCACCAGGTCGGACGCCTGAAGCCCGCCCAGCATGTCGTTCAAATCCGCAAGGCCGGTGTCCACGCCGGAGATGTGGCTGGCGTTTTGCAGCGCGCGCTCGGCCCGCTGAATGGCGTCGGTGATGGAATGCCGCAGCGCACGGAAATCCTTGTTGTGATCTCCCTCCACCGCCAAGTGGAACAATTTCTGCTCGGCGCTTTCGATCTGCCGCTCGGCGGGGAAATCCATATGCGGCGAATAGGCGGTGTTCACCACCTCTTCGCCCAGCTCGATCAGGCGGCGCTTGATCGCCAGATCATGAATCATGGCGCTGAAATCGCCGATATTGATCACGTGGATGGCCGCCGCCGCCAGCTTGACCAGG
>JAFATP010000018.1 GCA_019243895.1 Alphaproteobacteria bacterium | reverse complement strand
TGATAATGCCGTCGGGCCGCAGCAGCAGCTTCGTCAGCACCGCGATATTGTGATCGCTGGACCCGAGGCGAGCCAGCGGCACCAGCGATTTGGCCTTGTCCAGCAGGCGCATCACGATGTTCTCGCCGTGAATGGTGGGCTGGGTGGCGACGCGGAAATCCACCTCGCGGCCCTGCACGGTGAAGCTGATGCGGCCGTCCTGCGGCTGGCGCGTCTCGGCGATGTTCATGCCGGACATGATTTTGATGCGCACCACCATTGCCCCCCAGTAATCGCGGTGGAACGTGCGCGCCTGCACCATCTGCCCGTCGATGCGGAAGCGCAGGCGGAGAAAGGAACCTTCCGGCTCGAAGTGCAGGTCGGAGGCGCCGCCCTTGATAGCGTCCATCAACAGCGCGTTCACCAGGCGCACCGTGGGGTTGATATAACCCTGGTCTTTGCCGTCCAGCTTGGCGTTCTCGCGGATGCCGGTTTCGATCTCGCGCAGGATGCCGTCAATTTCCAGCTCATAATCGTAATACTGGTCGATCAGCTCCAGGATTTCCGTCTCGGTGCTGAACACCGGCACGATCTGCGTATTGCGCGGAAAATGGCGGCGCACCTGATCGATGGCCAGCACGTTATAGATATCGGTGATGGCCAGCTGCACCGTTTCGTTTTCGTAGGCTACCGCGATCACCTTGTTGCGCTGCGCCACATCCTTCGGTATTCGGCGCACCAGCTCCACATCCAGGATGGTCGTCTTGGGGTCGAATTTCTTGGCGCCGGAACTTTCCGCCAGGATCTCGCTGAGCACGCTGTCGGTAACGAAGCCCATCTCCACCAGCACGCCGCCCAGCATCTTCTTCGAGTTGCGCTGCTCGGTGAGCGCCACCTGAAGCTGATCGTTGGAGATGATGCCCATGGCTATCAGCTTTTCGCCCAGGCGCATGGCCGGCTTCGGCGGAAGCGCGGGCGCGTCCGGCATTATAGCCGGGGCTTCGGCGGCGGCATTCGCTTCCCCTTGCGGCGGGGGCGGAGGGGGCTTTTTTTCGCTAAAAACATCCGAGGTCGTGCGGGTCATATCGTCCAAAATGCGGGCGTTTCGATTCCCGCCTATCATGCGGTATAACCCTTACCGCATCGTTAAAAACAAAGGATTTTGCTCAGTTTTATCTAAAAATTAACTTAAATTCGGCAGGCAATGCTCCACCCACCGGGCCGTTAGTTTTTCCTGAACGGCATTCTGATTAAGGCGCTGGCGCAAATGAGGAAAATGCACGCAGTCCAAGGCCTGGTCCTGACCGAAGCAGGAATAAACGTAAGAAATATCGCCGCTTACTGGGTCGCGATGCTCCTGCAGGCATTGGGCGCAAATGCCCTTCATCATGCATTGCATGGGCGAGTTGATGCTGCCGACAGCCACATGGTCGGCGGACAGATAAGGCTTCAGCACCCCGTGGCGCGCCTGCTTCACCGCCGCCATCATGCCGTCGGAACCGATGGCGATGATGCGTCGGACCGCGGGGAAGGCGACAGGCATATCGCCCAGCCTGCCTTGTGTATAGGCCGCCATCGCCTGGATAATGTTACCGTGAAAGCTTTTATCGCCCGGGCGTGACGGCGCGAAAGGCGCTTCTTCGCAGCACCACACCACGCAATCGGCCGCCGCCTCGATCTCCGCCACGTAGAAACGGTCTTCCACGCGGCGGTAGGCGGCGAAATACAGCACGCGCCCGCCGCGCTCGCGGAAGGCGCGGCCGATGGAAAACAGCACGGCGTTCCCCAGCCCGCCGCCCGCCAGCAGTACCGTCTCCTCCGGTGGTATCTCGGTCGGAGCGCCGGTAGGGCCCATTAGCACTACCGGCTCATCCGCCCGCAATAACGCGCAAAGATCGGAAGACCCTCCCATCTCCAGCACGATCACCGAAACCAGGCCGCGCGCCTTATCCACCCACGCTCCGGTCATGGCAAGACCCTCCATCGCCAGCGTTGTCGGCAGAGGCGCGCCGGGAGCAGGCGCTGCATAACGCTCCAGGTTTTGCAGCCGGTAAAACTGTCCCGGCTGGAATCGCGCCGCCGCCAGCGGCGCGTGCACCACCACTTCCACGATAGCGGGCGTCAGCCGCCGCACTTCCCGCACTACTGCGGCCAATTGTTCGGCAACGGCATCCAGGAAGCGTGGCTCACCGGCATGCGGCGGCTGTTTTTCCAGCTGCCGGGTGATCGCTGCATAGCCTTGCTTGGCGCTGGCCATCGCCCGCACCACATTGCCGGCGTAAGACGGGTGAAGATCGCCGAAAAAACTCACGCCGGGCCGTGCCAGCAGCACCTGCGCCTGCTCGGGCTTGGGCGTGCGTGCGGGGCGCACCGGATTCCCCTCCTCATCCACCGCTTGAAAATATTGCCCGTCCAGCGGAAAATGCGCCGGATCCTCCTGCGCCAGCACGGTGTTGGGATGGGTGCCCGCCGCCACCAGAATCGTGTGCGCCGGAATAACCTGCGATTTGCCGCCCGCATATTTCAAGCGCAGCGCGGAAGCATGGCCGAAACGATCCACCTCCACCGCTTCCGGCTCCAGCGATTCCGAAAACCCGATGCCTTCCTCGAAAGCCTTTTCCACTTCTTCGTGATTCAAGCGGTAGCTCGGCGCATCCACCAACCGCTTGCGGTAGACGATCTTCACTCCGCCCCAGCCTTGCACCAGCGCCGCCTTATCCTCCGCTCCGTGCAATGCGCGCGCATGGGCAAGAAATTCGTCGGCGATCAGCGCCTCCTCCTCGTTCCAGCCGCTGCGCACTGCCGCCTCGCCGTCCAGGGCTGCCAGCCGCTCATAGCGTTGCAGGAATTTCTCCACCTGCACCGGGTAATAGGCCAATGCCTCGGTGGCCGTGTCGATGGCGGTCAACCCCCCGCCGATTACCACCGCGGGCAGACGCAGCTGAAGATTCGCCACCGAATCCATCTTGGCCGCGCCGGTTAATTGCAGGCTCATCAGGAAGTCGGACGCCATGCGCACGCCGCGCGCCAGGCCGTTGGGAATCGGCAGCAGGTTGGGACTGCCTGCGCCCATGCACAGCGCGATATGATCGAAGCCCAGTGCAAATGCGTCGTCATAGGTGAGGGCCGAGCCGAAGCGCACGCCGCCTGCCACGCGGAAATGTTCGCGCCGCTCCAGGATGAGGCGGATCAGCGTCAGGTAATTCTTATCCCAGCGCACGGTGATGCCGTATTCCGCCACGCCGCCAAACCCGGCGGCGGAGCGCTCATCCAGGCGCTGCCGGAGACTTTCGAAATCCCGCACGGGCTCCGTCAGCAATGTTTTATCCAGCGGCTCGATTTTCAGCCCGTCCACCGCCAGCACGCCGTGACCGTCGTTCAGCAGGTAGTGCGATAGCGTATAGCCCGCTGGCCCCAGCCCCACCACCAGCACGCGATAGCCGCTCTCCGGCCTCGGCAAGGGACGCGCGATGTTCAATGGATTCCAGCGCGTGAGCAGCGCGTAGATTTCCACCCCGTAAGGCAATGCCAGCACGTCATCCAGCACCCGCGTCTCCGCCATCGGGATATTCACCGGTTCCTGTTTCTGGTAGATGCAGGATTTCATGCAGTCGTTGCAGATGCGGTGGCCGGTCCCGGCGCAGAGCGGGTTGTCGATCACCACCACCGCCAGCGCGCCGATGGGAAAGCCCTCGCTTTTCAGTTCGTTCATCTCGGAGATTTTCTCATCCAGCGGGCAGCCGGTGAGCGGAATGCCCAGCGGGTTTTCGCGAAAGCTGCCGTCTCTCTCGCGAAAACCCCGACGGCAGGAATCCTTCTCCTGGTGGTGGCAGTAAATGCAATAATGCGTCTGGTCCAGCGCCTGCGCCAGCGTCCCTTTGGGATCGGTCAGCGCGAAGCCTTCACGCCGGCGGCGGTGCGCCGGCGGCGCGTGCAGCACGGCGACGCCGTCCTGTGTCTCCGCTTCCACCTCCACCAGGTGCTGATATTCCAGCTTGCGCGGCTGCTTGAACAGCACTCCGAAGCGGTGGCGCGCGCGCCCGGCGGCGCTGAGCAGCGCCCAGGCGGCATAGCGCAACGCCACGTCAACCTGCGCGCGATGCGCCTCTTCCGCCTCCAGCCAGGCCATCACGTGCTTGGCGAACAGGGCCTCGTCAAACGCACCGAACCACGCCGTAAGCTGCGCCGCCAGCGCATCGCCATCCAGCAATTCCGCCTGCTGCGGCGTATAGGCGCGCGCGGCCCGGCGCTGTACGAACAGCCGCTTGCAGGCATAGAGCGGCTCCTTGGCATAATGCCGCTGCCGCAGCGCCATCAACTCCGCCTCCACGCCGAAGAAGCGCGCGATGAACTCCTCGGCGTGCGGCGCTACCGCCAGCAGCAGGGCGGAATGCTGCTTCTCGGAAACCGCTTGCGGCGCGGCGCGCGCTTGCAGCAATTGCCGGTGCAGCCCCGCATCCGCCTCTTCCAATGCGCGCAAAAACGCTGCGTCTAATCGCACCAGCGCCTCCGGCTGATGCAGAGATTCAAAAGTGAATCCGAGCCCCAGCTGCATCAGCGGTGCACCCACATTTGCATATGCCAGAACGCCTGCGGCGCCGCGGGATACGCCACGCAGATAAAGAGCGATGCCGCCAGCGCCGGGCCGAACGGAAATTTGCGTCCATGGCCCAGCAGCCGCCACGCCAATGCCGTGCCCATGCCCAGAATGCCAGAGAAAAACAGGAACGGCACCAACAGCTCCGGCCCCAGCCACACCCCCGCCACCGCGAGAAATTTCACATCGCCCAGCCCCAGCCCGTCCTTGTGGCGCAGCCAGCGATAGCCGTAGCGCAACGCCAGCCCCAGCGCCAATCCCAACAGCAGGCCCCAGGCGGCATCCGTCAGGGCGCTGATGTTCCACCACACTCCCAGCGGCAGCAGCACGCAGTGCACGAGGTCGGGAATGATGTAATGTTCTAAATCCACCACGATCATCGTCAGCAGCGTCACTGCGGCCAGCGATAGAATCAGCGTCTTTTCCGTCCAGCCGTATTGCCAATAGATCATCACGAACAGCAAGGCGGTGCATAGCTCGATCAGCGGGTAGCGCCAGTGAATGGAGGCATGACAGTGGCGGCAGCGCCCGCGCTCCGCCAGCCAGGAGAGCACCGGCCATAAATCCCGCGCCCGAAGCGTTGCATTGCAGGCAGGACAATGCGACGGCTGAAAGATAATCTCTTCGGCGCGCGGCAGGCGGTGGCTGGCCAGAGTGATGAAACTGCCGAAAATCAGCCCTGTCGCTATAACAAAAAGAAGGTGAATGCTTTCCATCGCATTCACGCCGCCGCGATGGCGCGCCAGCCGATATCGCGGCGGCAGAACCCTTCCGGCCAGACGATGCGGTCCACCGCCTGATACGCGCGCGACTGCGCTTCCGCGATGGTGCCTCCACGCGCCGTCACGCCCAGCACCCGCCCGCCGGTGGCGATCACCTCGCCTCCTTCCCGCGCGGTGCCGGCGTGGAAAATCATCACGCCGGGAACGGCTGCCGCCTCTTCCAATCCATAAATGCGCGTGCCCTGCCGGTAGCTGCCGGGATAGCCGTCCGCCGCCATCACCACACAGAGCGCCGCTCCGGGGTGAAAGCGGATTTCCATTTCGCCGAGCTTTCCCTCGGCGCAGGCGGAAAGCAGCGCATAAAGGTCGCTTTCCAATCGCACCATCAGCGCCTGGGTTTCCGGGTCGCCGAAGCGTGCGTTATATTCCAGCAGCTTCGGGCCTTCACGCGTCAGCATCAGCCCGGCAAACAATACCCCCTGAAACGGCATCCCCTCCCGCTTCATTGCCGCCACCGTGGGAAGAATAATGGTTTCCATCACCTGCGCGCGCAAGCCATCCGTCATGCAGGAAGCGGGGCTATAAGCGCCCATGCCGCCCGTGTTCGGCCCCTGGTCGCGGTCGAACGCACGCTTGTGATCCTGCGCATGCCCGAACTCCACCGCCGTCTCGCCGTCGGAAAGCGCGAAGAAGCTCACCTCCTCCCCTTCCAGAAATTCTTCGATCACCACGCGCTGGCCCGCCGCGCCGAATGCCCCGGCGAACATGGAATCCAGCGCCGCAACCGCATCTTCCTCGCTGGCGGCGATCACCACCCCTTTGCCCGCGGCCAGGCCATCAGCCTTGATCACCAGGGGGAAACGCTGCCCTCGGGCATGGCGCTTGGCGGATTCCGGCTCGGTGAATGTCTGATACGCCGCCGTGGGGATGCCGTATTTGCCGCACAGCGCCTTGGTGAATCCTTTCGAGCCTTCCAGCTGCGCCGCCGCTTTTCCGGGCCCGAACACCGCAAA
>JAFATP010000234.1 GCA_019243895.1 Alphaproteobacteria bacterium | reverse complement strand
GATGATGATTGAAGTTCTCCCCGGGCTGTATTCCGCATCTTACCCCCGTGAGAACCGCTTGACAGGCCTTAACCGTCTGATTATGATTTAAGTGATATCCAGCATTCCTTTGCTGAGCCCCGGCGTGTTGTGAGCGCCTTCTTTTGTCTCTACACCCATCACTTTTTGGATTCTACTCTCCCCCCACTTTCTCGTATCTCTCATGAAACTCCAGGAATTAAAGCGCAAAGACGCTGACGAGCTGCTCAAGCTGGCCGAAGGAATGGGCGTGGAAAACGTCAGCACCATGCTGAAGCAGGAAATGATCTTCGCCATTTTGAAGAAACACGCCGAGAACGGCGACGTCATCAGCGGCGAAGGCGTGATCGAGGTGCTGCAGGACGGCTTCGGCTTCCTGCGCTCGCCGCTGGCGAATTACCTGGCGGGCCCGGACGATATTTACGTCTCGCCGCCGCAGGTGCGTCGGTTCAGCCTGCGCACCGGCGACACGGTAGAAGGCGAGATCCGCGCGCCGAAGGACGGCGAGCGTTATTTCGCGCTGACCAAGGTGATCAAAATCAATTATGACGATCCCGAGGCCGTGCGCAGCCGCATCAATTTCGACAATTTGACGCCGCTTTATCCCGAAAAGCGCATCCATCTGGAAGTGGCGCCCAAAAGCACCAAGGAGAAGGTGGACCTCTCCATGCGCGTGGCCGATATCATCTCGCCGCTTGGCTTCGGCCAGCGCGGGCTGATCGTGGCGCCGCCGCGCACCGGCAAAACGGTGCTGCTGCAGAACATTGCGCACTCCATCACCGCCAATCATCCGGATGCTTTTCTGATCGTGCTGCTGATCGACGAGCGCCCGGAGGAAGTGACCGACATGCAGCGCACGGTGAAGGGCGAGGTGGTGTCATCCACCTTTGACGAGCCAGCCACGCGCCACGTGCAGCTGGCCGAAATGGTGATTGAAAAAGCCAAGAAGCTGGTGGAGCATAAGAAAGACGTGGTGATCCTGCTGGATTCCATCACCCGCCTGGCGCGCGCCTATAACACGGTGGTGCCGAGCTCCGGCAAAGTGCTCACCGGCGGCGTGGACGCCAACGCGCTGCAGCGGCCGAAACGCTTCTTCGGCGCCGCGCGCAACATTGAGCACGGCGGCTCGCTCACCATCATCGCCACCGCGCTGATCGAAACGGGATCGCGCATGGACGAGGTGATTTTCGAAGAATTCAAAGGCACCGGCAATTCGGAGATCGTGCTGGACCGCAAGCTGGCGGACAAGCGCACCTTCCCGGCCATGGACATCAACAAGTCCGGCACCCGCAAGGAAGACCTGCTGGTGGACAAGCCGACGCTGACCAAGATGTGGGTGATGCGCCGCATCCTGAACCCGATGGGCCCGATGGACGCCATGGAGTTCCTTCTGGAGAAGCTGAAAGACACCAAAACCAATGACGAGTTCTTCAGCAAGATGAACTCGTGATTTTCAGCAGCCGCACGTTTGCCGAGCTGAACGTTTACACGCTTTACGATATTCTCTGCCTGCGCCAGCGCGTGTTCGTCGTGGAACAGCATTCCGCGTATCTGGACGGCGACGGGCTGGACCCGCAGGCGCTTCATTTGCTTGCCGAGGATGAAAACGTGCTGGTGGGCTATGCGCGTATCGTGCCGCCCGCCCAGGCCGACGACGCGGTGCGCATCGGCCGTCTGGTGATTGCCCCGGAACAGCGCGGCAAAGGGCTGGGAACGCGGCTGATGCGCCAGGCCATGGAACTTGCGTGCAAGCATTATGGCGGCGTCATTGCCATCTCCGCCCAGACGTACCTGGAGCCGTTTTACGAAGCGCTGGGTTTTGCGCGTGCCGGGGAGCCGCAGGATGAAGCGGGCGTTTCACACGTGGCGATGCAGCGGCCCTGTTCCGCTCACGCCGTCAGCTTATAACCCGCGCCGCGCAGCGTCTGGATCAGCGATTTGTCGAAGCCCTTGTCGATCTTCTGGCGCAGGCGGCTGATATGCACGTCGATGACGTTGGTTTGCGGATCGAAATTATAATCCCACACGTTCTCCAGCAGCATGGTGCGCGTCACCACCTGACCGGCGTGCCGAAGCAGATATTCCAGCAGCGCGAATTCGCGCGCCTGCAGATCGATCTCCTTACCGCCGCGCGTCACCTTGCGTGACAGCAGGTCCATCTCCAGATCCCCGCAGGAAATTTTGGTGGGCACGTTCCCGGAAGCGGATTTCCGCCGCGTGATCACCTCCAGCCGCGCCAGCAGCTCGGAGAAGGAATACGGCTTCACCAGGTAATCATCGGCTCCCGCCTTGAGCCCTTTGACTCGCTCCTCCACCTTGTCCAGCGCCGTCAGCAGCAGCACCGGCGTCTGGTTTCCGGAAGCGCGGATCGTTTGCAGGATGGTAATGCCGTCCACTTCCGGCACCATGCGATCCACGATCATGGCATCATAGCTTTCCGAGGCGGCCAGGAATAAACCTTCCTTGCCGCTGGCCGCGTGATCCACCACATAACCCTGCTCGCGCAGGCCTTTGATGAGATATTGCGCCGCCTCGCGATCGTCTTCGATGATGAGTAGCTTCATTCCCGTATCTTAGTGGGTAAGGCGCACCTTGGCAATCGAGGTGCCGATGGAGGAAAAGGCATCGCTTAAGGCCTGCGCGTCCGGCGCCCCGTAATAATCGCCCGGGGAGGCGCAGTTTTGCAGCAGGGAAGTCACATTGCCGTTGGCGGGCTCGAAGGCCACGGTAAAGATGCGTATGCCGTCCGCTTTCATATTGCTGCAAATCTGAGCGAAGGTGGGGTCATCCACCCCCGGGTTGAAATTGCTGCCCTGCGTGAGCAGCACGGCAACTTTATTCAGGGATTTGAGGTGATAATCGCCCGGTGCGTTCAGACCCGGCGCAATAATGCCGCGCCAGCTGGGCGACAGCGCATACCAGCCCCAGGCCATGCCGATATTGCTGCGGGTGGGGCC
>JAFATP010000220.1 GCA_019243895.1 Alphaproteobacteria bacterium | reverse complement strand
CAGACCTCGTCCATCCATGCCCCCGCCCCGCTGTTCGTGGACCAATCCACCGAAACGCAGCAGCTGATCACCGGCATCAAGGTGATTGACCTGCTGGCGCCCTACGCCAAGGGCGGCAAGATCGGCCTGTTCGGCGGTGCCGGCGTGGGCAAGACGGTGCTGATCATGGAGCTGATCAACAATATCGCCAAGGCGCATGGCGGATTCTCGGTGTTCGCGGGCGTCGGCGAGCGCACACGCGAGGGGAATGACCTTTATCATGAGATGATGGAATCCGGCGTTATCAACCTGGAAGACCAGAGTAAATCGAAAGTGGCGCTGGTCTATGGCCAGATGAACGAGCCGCCCGGCGCGCGCGCGCGCGTGGCGCTGACCGGCCTGACGCTGGCCGAATATTTCCGCGACCAGGAAGGCCAGGACGTGCTGTTCTTCGTCGATAATATTTTCCGGTTCACCCAGGCGGGCTCGGAAGTGTCGGCGCTGCTGGGCCGCATTCCCTCCGCCGTGGGCTACCAGCCGACGCTCGCCACCGAGATGGGCACGCTGCAGGAACGCATCACCTCCACGCGCAAGGGCTCGATCACTTCGGTGCAGGCGATTTACGTTCCCGCCGACGATCTGACCGACCCGGCGCCCGCCACCTCGTTCGCGCATCTGGACGCCACCACCGTGCTCTCCCGCCAGATCGCCGAGCTAGGCATTTACCCGGCGGTGGACCCGCTGGACTCCACCTCGCGCATCCTGGATCCCAAGATCGTCGGCGAGGAGCATTACGGGGTGGCGCGCGAAGTGCAGCGCGTGCTGCAAACCTATAAATCGCTTCAGGACATCATCGCCATTCTCGGCATGGATGAGCTGAGCGAAGAGGATAAGCTGGTGGTGGCGCGTGCGCGCAAGCTGCAGCGCTTCCTCTCCCAGCCCTTCCACGTGGCCGAAGTATTTACCGGCAGCCCCGGCAAGCTGGTGTCGCTGGCCGATACCATCAAGGGTTTCAAGGGCATCGTCGAAGGCAAGTATGACGATCTGCCGGAATCGGCATTCTACATGGTGGGCGCGATCGAAGAAGCCGTGGAGAAAGGCCGCAAGATGGCGGTGGAAGCGTGATGGAACTGGGAACGTTGGAACGGGGAACGTTGGAATGTGGAAGGCGAGTGGCCTTCATCGATGATGTTGAGGAACTGGAGGTGTTTAAATTGGCTTACCGTGTGTCTCTGGACGTGCATAAGGCAACATTGTCTTTCCCTAAAATTGAGCAATATGACCTTGCCTCACAAATGCGTAGAGCCAGCAAGTCTGTCTGTGCTAACACGGCGGAGGGCTTTGCCAAGCAGCGGTTATCAAAGCCGGAATTCAAGCGCTTCATTGGTTTAGCCATTGGCTCATCCGGTGAAATGAGGGTATGGGGTCGTTATTGCTTAGATTTGGAATACGCCAGTGCCGGGCGGTGTCATCAATGGCGCATGGATTACCAGCGCATCATCAAAATGTTGCATAAGCTCAAAGAGCTCTATTAATCTCCTTCCAAGTTCCAAGTTCCAAGTTCCAAAATTCCAAGTCCAGATTCCTCCTATGCACCTCTCGATCATCACCCCCGAAAACACCTTGTTCTCCGGCAAGGCCGACATGGTGACCGCGCCCGGCGCCCTGGGTGATTTCGGCGTGCTGCCGGGCCATATGCCGTTTGTTTCCAGCTTGCGCCCGGGAGTCATCACCGTGGTGGAAGGCGGGTTGCAGGTGGCCCATTTCGCGGTGACCGAAGGCATCGCCGAAATCACGCCCGACCATTGCACGATCCTTACCCAGGCGGCGCGCTCGCTGGAAAATCTTTCCGTCGCCGATGCGCAGGCCGAATTGCGCGCCGCCGACGAGGCGCTGACCGCCGCCATCACGACGGAAGATACGAACGCTGCCGAGCGCCGGAAGAAAATGGCCGAAACGGCCCTGGCGCTGCTGTATCATCACCCATAACGGCGCCGTAAGAGCCGCCGCTTTTCCAGTGGCATGGTTGTTGCATCCGTACGCCGCATGGATGCCATCGATACCGCTTCGCTTGTCGCCGCTTATCCGTCGCAGATGCCGCGGCACGATCAGGCGTTGCAGGCCACCGCTGCGGGCAGCTCCCCGCTGTTTAAGGACGGAGAGCTTTCATTCAAGGATGTGCTGGACGTGATTAATCCGTTGCAGCAGCTGCCGGTGATCGGCACGCTGTATCGCTCCTTGACGGGCGATACCATCTCCACCGGTTCGCAAGTGCTGGGCGGGGCGCTGTTCGGCGGCCCGATCGGCATGATTTCCGCGGCGGTGAACGCCGGACTGAAAGCGGCCACCGGGGGTGATGTCGGAGACCATATGCTGGCCTGGCTGCAACCCAATACTCCCGTCACCACGCAAATGGCCGCCGCCAAATATAACGCGACGCAGAATTTAGGATAGTCCGCTCACTAGGCTTGGCCGGTCTCTTCCCGTTTCCCGAACAAGGCGGTGCCTACCCGCACATGCGTGGCGCCGAAGCGGATGGCGGTTTCGAAATCGGCGCTCATGCCCATGCTTAAACCGGAAAGCCCGTGCGCCTGCGCCAGTTGCCGCAGCAAGGCGAAATGCGGCGCCGGCGGCACGTCCGCCGGCGGCACGCACATCAGGCCGGCCAGCGGCAGGTTCAGGCGGCGGCACTGGGCGATCAGGGCATCCGCCTCCCGCGGCGCCACGCCCGCTTTCTGCGGTTCCTCCCCGGTATTGACCTGAACAAAACACTCCACCGGCCGGTCCAGGCGGGCCATTTCTTCCGCCAGCGTTTCGGCGAGGCTCGCGCGGTCAATGCTGTGGATGGCATGAAACAGGCGCAGGGCGGCTTTCGCCTTATTGCGCTGAAGCGGGCCGATCAGGTGCAGCCGCGTGCCGGGATAGCGCTCCAGCAGCGCCAACCATTTGCTTTGCGCCTCCTGCACGCGGTTCTCGCCGAAATGGCGATGCCCCGCCGCCAGCAGGGTTTCGATGCGCTCCGGCGGCTGGCCTTTGCTGACGGCGACCAGCGTCACCTGCGTTGCCGCGAGGGGGGCGTGAGCCCGGGCCCGCTCGATGGTCTGGAGAAGAGAGGTGAGGATTTCCGCCACTTTTTGTAAATTATCCGTAAAGATAACCCGGTCTGTTGTTGCAATATAGCCACATCGGGGTTCAAAAGCTTCCGGTTTTTATGCGTTCCCGCCAATACGTCTTGCAAGCTGGATGCAGATGGCCATTATGGGCCCCAGGTAATGCCTAGCGTGTTTACCTTTTGTGTACGTACGGTTCTGTAGACACACCTTCTTAACCATAAAGGATACGAATATGAAAAAACTGCTACTCGGTACGACGGCGCTCGTCGGCGCGGCCCTGGTATCCCAGGCGGCCCTCGCCGATTCGCCGAAAGTGACGGTCGGAGGCTATTCCGACTTTCAGTATGGGTGGGTGAGCGAAGACAAAAGCGCCGGCGAGCGCAACTCTGCCTTCCGCAGCGACAACCAGATCAGCTTCAAAGTGGACGGCAAGACCGACGGCGGACTCGGCTACGGCGCCGAGCTGTGGCTGGAAGCCGATACCACGGCTCCTGCGCAGGATCGCGGCGTGAACGCCAGCAAGACTTTCCTGTATGTGGAAGGCATGTGGGGCCGTTTCGAGGGTGGCTCTAACCTCGGTGTCGATCAGACCATGAAGATCGATGCGTCCACCATCGCCCGCGCTACCGGCGGTATCGACGGCGACTGGACTTATTTCGCCACGCAGAGCGCGATGCCGGGACATGCCTACATCGCCCGTCCCGACCTGCCGCTTAACTACGGCGGGCATTATGCCTTTGGGTCAGGCGCCGTTCTGGGTAATGAAGCTGAGGAAAACCTGAACAAGCTCAGCTACTACACGCCAAAATGGTATGGTTTCCAGGCCGGTGTCAGCTACGTGATCGATGAGATTAATCGCGGCCAGGGTATTGTTGGTGCGGTTAATCCTAGCGGCGGCCTTATTTTCGGCCCGGACCGCAGCGATCAGAATATCGGTCAGTCGCAGAACATCTTCGTTGGTGCTTTGAACTACAGCAACACCTGGGATCAATGGACCTTCGGCGCTGCGGCGACTGGCGAATGGGGTGAGCATCAGGCCACCGGCTATAAGAATCTCTCTGCGTGGCAGGGCGGTGCGAAGGTCGGCTATATGGGTTTCAGCGTGGCGGGATCGTATGGTCGCTGGGGCAGCAGCAATATGCCCTCCGGAACCAGCAGCGGCAGCCATTTCTGGACTTTGGGCGGCGCCTATGAGTATGGTCCGTTCGGCGTCAGCCTCACCTACCTCGACAGCCGTTTTGCTAACCCCAACTTCGGCGGCGGCAACACCACCAGCAGATTCGACAGCTGGTCGGCCGGTGCGGATTACAAGCTGGCTCCCGGCTTGACTCCGTATGTGGAGTGGACTCACTTCAAAGAAGACGACACGGGTTCCGTGTTTGACAACAAAGGAAACGTGTTCCTGGTTGGTTCCAGCCTGAATTTCTAATCGGTTGATTCGTCATTCACGCTTCGGGAAGGGCGGTGTGCAGACACCGCCCTTTCTTTTTTGATGCCAAGAGCAGCGGAACGGGGTAAATATTCTGAGGCACGCGCGATGCCGCGTGTTTTTACCCTGCATGAAATGGACCCGCGAATGAACTGTACTATGCCTTTCCCCCGGCTGCTCAGCGCCGGATTGCTGGCGCTTTCCGCCCTCCTTTCCGCCTGCGGCGGCGAACAACCCAAAGAGCAGTTTCCCCAAGACCCG